>JARKOX010000012.1 GCA_029975525.1 Prolixibacteraceae bacterium
CCGGCGCGACAGTTCGTTGGTGATCCAGGTGGGCTGGCCGTAATCGTCCGGCATGCGGGCAATATCCATGAATCCATCGGTGGTTTGCGCCCATTTCAGTAAAATGTAAGGCCGCTTTTTTTCGTGAAAAGTGAAAAAACGGCGGTTGATCTCCCGGCATTCCGCTTCTAAAATGCCAACGTCGACCTGTACTCCCGCTCTCCGGAGTTTTTCAATCCCCTTGCCGGCAACTTCGGCAAAAGGATCCACGGTTCCGATCACCACTGTGGGGATCTTTTTTTCGATGATAAGATCGCTGCAGGGGGGCGTTTTCCCGAAGTGGGCACACGGCTCCAGCGAAACATAGAGTGTGCTTTCGGCCAGCAATTCGGGGGTTTTTACGGCCGAAACCGCATTTACCTCGGCATGTGCCCCGCCGTAACGGCGGTGCCATCCTTCGCCGATAATTTTTCCGCGACAAACAATCACACATCCCACCATCGGGTTGGGGGCTGCGTCGGAAGCGCCCAATCCGGCCAGTTCCAGGCAGCGGGACATATATTTTTCGTGGTTTGTCATGTCGGCCTAAAATGTAACTTTGCCAAAAATAGCACAATGCAGGCTACAATTCAATGGATCACCCAAGAATTACTCCCGCTCTATCCGCCCGAAGAGATCAGGGGGATGGTCCGGCTGATTTTTTTTCACCTGCGCAGATACTCTTCTACTGATTTACTCCTGAAAACCGACGAGAAACTTTCGGCCTCCGAGCTTGCGGAGGTTAAAATGATGGTTGAGCGGCTCAAAAAACAGGAGCCGATCCAGTATGTGACAGGTGAAACAGAATTTTGCGGGCTGACGATCCGGGTCAACCCGTCGGTGCTGATTCCCCGTCCTGAAACCGAAGAGCTGGTCGATTGGATTTTTCGCCACGAAAAGGAGCGTCCGCAGTCGGTTCTCGATATCGGGACGGGCAGCGGCTGCCTGGCGCTGGCGTGTAAAAAACTTTTCCCGGAAGCAGCTGTATCGGGCTGCGACATTTCGGAGGCGGCGCTGGACACTGCCCGGCAGAATGCCCGGCAAAATAAGCTGGAGGTTTCTTTTTTTCAGACCGATATCCTGGAGTGGGAGCAAACCGGCCGCTGGCGGGAGGTCGACCTGGTGGTGAGCAATCCGCCCTATGTGACGGAGAGCGAACGTAACCTGATGCTGCCCAATGTGCTGGAGTACGAGCCTGCCTCGGCGCTGTTTGTCCCCGACACCGATCCGCTGCTGTTTTACCGTGCGATTGCCCTTTTTGCCCGCCGGTGGCTCAATCCCGGCGGACGCCTTTTTTTCGAGATCAATGAAAAATTTGGGAGAGAAATTGAAAATTTACTAGCCGGGCTCGCGTTCCGGGATATTGAAATCCGGAGCGATCTGCAGGGAAAAAGCCGGATGGTGAAAGCAATCAAAGAGAACAAATGATGAAACGTCGTGATTTTCTGAATAAAAGTTTGCAGGCCGGCCTCTGGTGTGCGGCTGCTCCGGTGTTTGCCGCCGGCGCTGCTTCTGTGGAAAATGAACTCGTTGCCGCGATGGTGAAGGGGCAACATGCGGAAGCGGCGCTGGAGAGCGGACTCGGTTTGCTGGGCGGTGTTGAGCGGTTTGTTACGCGCGGAAAACGGGTGGTTATTAAGCCGGCAATTGCCCGGAACCGGTTTCCCGAAGCGGGGATGACTACCCATCCGTCGCTGGTGGCACAGCTGGTGAAACGTTGTTACCAGGCCGGCGCCCGGGAGGTTGCCGTATTTGACCATACCCTCGACAGCTGGACCAAATGTTATAAAAACAGTGGCATCGAGCGGGTGGTTAAAGATGCCGGCGGACGGATGGTGCCGGCCAACGACCTGCGCTATTTTGAAAAGGTGTCGAATCCGCAGGCGCAACTACTGCCGTCGGTGTTGCTGCACCGGTCGTTGCTTAGCGCCGACCTTTTTATCAATATGCCGGTGGTGACCCGCCATCATCGGCTGGGGATGGCTGCAGCCATTGCCAACCTGACCGGCTGCGTGTGGGATCGCGGGGTGTTCTCCCGGGAAGGTGCTGAGCGTTGCCTGGCTGAACTTCTTTACTACTGCAACCCGGCCCTGACCATTTCAGATGCCTGGCTTTTGCCGGAAAACGCTGACAATAACCTGGCCGGAGAAACTCACCAAACCCTCTTGTTTTCAACCCGGATTGTGACGGCCGATGTGATGGCGGCCCCGCTGGCCGGCATCGACCCCCGCCGGGTAGAACATCTGCGGCTGGCTGCCGCCCTGGGGTTCGGTAAACTGGAGATCTCCTCCCCGCAACGGGTAACCGTTACGCTTTAAAACAGATTTCCCGTTTCTGCCCGACTTGGGTTCTCCTATTTTTTCTATCTTGTGGCTGTTTGAGGGACTTCATTTTGAAGCGTGTGTGAAGAAAGTTATTCGAAATATTGTATTGATCATCAATATTGTTGCAGCAACGGTGTTGCTGTTTTCCTACCTGTCGGTTTATATTCCCCCTGACACCTGGTGGGCGCCTTCGCTTTTGGGGCTGGCTTATCCATACCTGTTGGTGGTAAACCTGGGGTTTGTCATTTTTTGGCTGTTGATGAAGCCGCGGCTGGCACTGATTTCCGCAGGGAGTGTGCTGATTGGCTGGTCGTTTCTGTCGGGCTATGCCCAGCTGGCCGGAAAAAAAACCGAAGAGAGGGATATCAAGGTGCTGTCGTATAATGTGAAACACTTTACCGGAACCGGAAAAAACCCCTCGCACGACCTGGCCGAAATGATTAAAAGTTTTCTGAAAGAGGAGGAGCCCGACATCATCTGCCTGCAGGAGGTAAAGTTGCGGACCAACCGGATCTTTAACCTCGAAGCCACCAAAAAAGAGTTCACTTTTATCCGGCATTACCAATATGCGCGATCGGCCGGAACCGCCGGATCGGTTACGTTTACCCGTTTTCCGATCGTAAAGATGCGGGAGATCCGGTTTGAAAATTCCGGGAATATTGCCATTTATACCGACGTGGTTGCTGGGAAAGATACCATCCGGGTGTTTAATGTTCATCTACAGTCGTACCAGATCGACCCCGCGCGCTACAAGATTATCGATTCGCCCGGTTTTTCCGAAGAGGAGAATATCCGCGAGATGCGGGAGATTGGCTCGAAATTGCGGCGGGCCATGAAAATGCGGGCTGTCCAGGCGCGGATGATCCGCGCGGAGATTGACCAGTCGCCCTACCCGGTTATTGTGTGCGGCGATTTTAACGACACCCCGGCTTCTTACACCTACCGGAAGGTGAAAGGGGATCTGCAGGATGCTTTTGTCTGTTCCGGAAAAGGGGTGGGGCATACCTATTTGGGCAAACTTCCCTCGTTTCGTATCGACTATGTCTTACACAGTCCCGATTTCAAGAGTTACAACTTCAAAACCTACGAAGTGCCGTATTCCGATCATCTGCCGGTTTCGTGCGATTTGCTGCGGAAGTAAGCCGGCTATTTTTCTGCCTCTTTCAGGATTTTTTGGGCCGTTTCCCGGTCGCGGTGAAGCTGGCGGACCAGTTCGGCGGGGGACGAAAATTTCTGTTCATTCCTGATTTTATCGATGAAGAGCAGCGAGATCTCTTTCCCGTAAATATCTTCCTCGAAATCGAAAATATTCACCTCAATGCTGCGGTTGTCGGCATTTTGATTGAAGGTGGGGCGCGTGCCGATGTTCATCATGCCCCGGTAAGTTTTTCCGGAAATTTCGATAAAAGCGGCATAAACCCCGTAGCCCGGAATCAGCTTGTTGATGTCGGAGGATTCGATGTTGGCGGTAGGAAAGCCGATCTGGCGCCCCAGTTTTTGTCCTTCCACAACCCGGCCGTGAAGCGTAAAGGGATAACCCAGATATTGATTGGCTTTTCGGATGTTGCCCTGTTCGAGCGACTCCCTGATTTTGGTTGAGCTGATGTCGACCTCGTTCAGCAGCAAGGCGTCAAGCCGTTCGATCCGGAAACCGTATTGCCGGGCACATGTTTGCAGATAATCAAAACTCCCTTCCCGGTTTTTGCCAAATTTATGGTCGTACCCCACCACCAGGCAGGCCGTTTTGAGCTGCTCAACCAGGATGTTTTTGACAAACTCCTCGTAGGTCAGCTTTGAGAAGGCCAGGGAGAAGGGGTAAATAATCAGGTGGTCGATGCCGGCAGCTTCCAGGAGCCGGATTTTCTCGTCGGGAGTGGTCAGCAGTCGCAGGTTGTGTTCTTCCGGCGTCAGCACCTGCCGCGGATGAGGATAAAAAGTAAACAGGACGGTTTCTCCGCCTATTTCAGCCGCAATCTCTTTCAGGCGGTCCAATACTTTCCGGTGTCCGAGGTGCACACCGTCAAAAGTGCCGATGGTAACCACCGGATTGGGGACCTGAAAATGATCTAAATCAGTA
Organism: Prolixibacteraceae bacterium; assembly: GCA_029975525.1. Taxonomy (GTDB): domain Bacteria; phylum Bacteroidota; class Bacteroidia; order Bacteroidales; family Prolixibacteraceae; genus UBA1413. The sequence continues at coordinate 4,420 of JARKOX010000012.1, forward strand.
TAGGTTTTCACAGTTTTCGATACTTGGGCCAAAAATATAAAATAATGTTTCTTCGTGCCGAATTATTTCTGGTGTATCGGAATTTATTAATTTTGGGCACTTTAAGAAAAAGTAACATGAAGAGAATTCTTTGGGTAGTAATCTGGGCGTTAATGTTTTTTGTAACCGGCTGCCAAAAACCGGTCAAGTTTGAGATTAACGGAAAAATAACCAATGCTTCCGGGAAGATGATTTACCTGGAAGAGTTGCTGGTTTCTACTACCCGGCCGGTAGATTCGGCCCAAATTGGCAAAAACGGCGAGTTTCGTTTCCGGGAACATGTCAGTATTCCAACGTTTTATCTGCTGAAGATGTCAGATGACAATTTTATCACCCTGCTGGTCGATTCGGCAGAGGTGGTTACCCTGAAAGCCGATGCCGCCAATTATTCGCGCGACTACCTGATCGAAGGATCGCCGGGATCGTTGCTGGTGAAGGAGCTGACACAGCGGCTGAACAACACCAAACTGAAGCTGGATTCGATCCGGTCGCTCAGTACGTTGTATGCCGACCGGCCCGATCTGGCCCAGTTGCAGGCACAGTGGAACAGAGATTATGAAAAAATTGTGCAGGACCAGATCAACTATTCCACCTCGTTTGTCTCCGAACATCCCTTTTCGATGGCCAGTGTACTGGCGCTCTACCAGAAGTTTGACGACGAAAATTACGTGGTGCGCGACCTGCATGCGCTGCGGGTTGCCGCTTCGGCGCTTAACTCTTTTTATCCCAGTTCGGAGCATGTGAAGGCGCTCTATTCCAACACGCTGCAGCTGCTGGCCCGGGAGCGGTCGTCAAAAGTGCGGCAGTTTATCCAGGAACAGGGAGAAAACAGCCCGGAAGTGGTGTTGCCAACTCCGAAAGGAAACCAGGTGGCGCTCTCCTCGCTGCGCGGAAAGTATGTATTGCTGCATTTCTGGTCGGCAGTCGATCAGAATTCGCGCATCGTCAATCCGGTTTTGGTTGAAGCGTATCAAAAATACAAGAACAAAGGATTTGAAATTTACCAGGTCAGCGTGGACAGAAACCGCGCCGAATGGGTCGATGCAATCGACAAGGACAAGCTGGTCTGGACCAACGTGGGAGATATGGAAGGAAGTACCCCTGCCGTGCTGAACTACAATATTCAAACCGTTCCGTACAACTATCTGCTCGACCGGGAAGGGATGATTATTGCCCAGAACCTGGCCGGACCTGCCCTGGACAAGGTGCTTGCTTCTGTTTTGAAATAGGAGTTCAGGTTTCTGATCTAATCTCCGGAACAGATGCGGAGGGAGTGGAAAAACAGTTGAAATTAAATTGAGTCAAGAAAAAAAGATATATTTTATTTCCGATGTACACCTGGGGGCGCCCGCCCTGCATGACAACCCTGAACGAGAACGGTTGTTTGTCAGGTGGCTCGGCGAAATCAGCAAAGATGCTGCTGCGCTTTTTCTGATGGGGGATATTTTTGATTTCTGGTTTGAATACCGGAAAGTGGTGCCCCGCGGATTTACGCGCGTGTTGGGTAAACTGGCCGAAATTGCAGACAGCGGCGTGCCGGTCCATTTTTTCACCGGAAACCACGATATCTGGGTGTTCGATTATCTCCCTTCAGAAATTGGACTGATCGTACATTCCGAACCCTACCGGACTGAACTTTTCGGGAAGAGATTTTTTCTGGCGCACGGCGACGGGTTAGACCCCGACGACAAGGGATATCTTTTGTTGAAAAAGATCTTTACCAGCAAAACGCTGCAATGGATGTATGCGCGGATCCATCCCAATCTGGCGCTGGCACTCGCCCAGCGCTGGTCGAAAAACAGCAGGCTCTCCAAAAAAGATAACGAACCGGTCTTTGCCGCCCAAAAAGAGGGAATGTACCGCTATGCTGCTGCCGTTCTGGATAAAGAGCCGTTTGACTATTTCGTTTTTGGACATCGCCACCGGATGGCCGATCTGCCAATGGATAACAATACCCGCTTTATTTTATTGGGCGAATGGATCAACCTTTTTTCCTACGGAGTGTTTGACGGAGAAACCTTTGTGTTAAAACAATATAAGAAAAGATAGGAACTAGTTCAGAAAAATAGAGATTATGACGGTAAAAACGTACACAACAATCATTGGATCGGGAAGTTATATCCCGCCGGTGAAGATTGTAAACCAGGATTTTTTGAACAGAAAATTTTATGATCCTGCCACACGACAGCCCTTTCACAGGAGCAACCACGAAATCATTGAAAAATTTCGGGAAATTACCAACATCGAAGAGCGGAGGTGGGCCCTGCCCGAGCAGGTAACCTCTGATCTGGGATATGAGGCGGCCCGCGATGCTATTGAATCAAGCGGCATTGACCCGGAAACCCTCGATTTTATCCTGGTCGGCCACAATTTTGGCGATATGACCGAAAGCAACCGTACGGCCATGGTACCCTACCTGGCTTCGAGGGTCAAACAAAAACTGGGACTCAAAAATCCGCACATGTTTGGGCATGATGTGATTGCCGGCTGTCCGAGCTGGACACAGGCGCTCATCGTGGCCGACATGTACCTGAAAAGCGGACTCTACAAACGGGGGCTGGTGGTAGGCTCCGATATCAATTCGCGGGTTGCCGACCCACACGACCGCGATAACATGATTTTTGCCGACGGGGCCGGAGCGGTGATCGTGGAAGCTGTGGAAAGTGAAACACCGGTGGGCATCCTGGCGCATGCCATCCAAACCGATGCCACCGATGCAGAGTATCTTACGATGGGGAAATCGCTCAACCCCGATTTTGGCAAAGACGACCTCTTCATCCGGATGCAGGGGCACAAAGTGTATGTGTATGCCCTTTCGCACGTTCCGAAAGTGGTGAAAAGGAGCCTGCAGCTGGCCGGGCTGGAGCTGACCGACGTGAAAAAGGTGCTGATCCACCAGGCCAACGAAAAAATGGACGATGCCATTCTGGAACGCACCTTTAAACTTTACAAGATCAAAGATATTCCGGAAGGAATCATGCCCATGACCATCAACAGCCTGGGAAATTCCAGTTCGGCGACAGTCCCCACGCTGTACGATTTAATTGCAAAAGGGAAGATGGAGGGACACCGGTTCAACAGCGGCGATGTGATCCTGCTGACGTCGGTAGGAGCCGGGATGATGATCAATTCTATCGTCTACAAAATGCCCTGACCGCAGAAAACCCTTCTGTTGATAAATCCGTACCCGGGAATCTGCTTCTCCGGTACGGATTTTTTATCTTTAGCCTTTAAAGCAGAATTTTATGGAATGGATCGTTTACCTCCTGGCAGGACTGGCACTGGGTTTTTCAGCCACCTTTTTTGTTTTTCGGATCAAACTGCTGCGCGAAGGGCAGCGTATCGACCGGGCAGTTGCTGAAGCTACCGCCGCATTGGAATACCGTAACCACGAACTGGAAAAAGAGCTGATTGTCTCGGAAGACCGGCTGCAGATTAAAACCGGGGCGCTGGCGGCGACCGAATCGGAGCTGCGGGAGGCACGCGAAAAAAATGAGTTACTGGGGCAGCAGATCGCCCGGGCCGAAGCGGAGTACCGCAGTCTGGAAGAGAAGCTGAGTACCCAAAAGGCTGAAATGGAAGAGTTGCAGAAGAGATTTACCATCGAATTTGAAAATATCGCCCACAAAATTTTGAAACGAAATACGGAAGAATTTACCGCCTCTAACCAGAAAAATATTTCCGAGATCCTCGCCCCGCTGAAGGAGAAGATCGTCAATTTTGAAAAAAAGGTGGAAGAAACTTACGAAAAGGGGCTGAAAGACCAGACCGACCTGCGGGCCGAACTGAAAAAACTGTACGAGCTGAACGCCCGTATTTCCGAAGAAGCCAATAACCTGACCCGTGCACTGAAAGCCGACTCCAAAAAGATGGGTAACTGGGGCGAGGTGATCCTGGAACGGATTCTCGAACGTTCGGGATTGACGCTGGGACAGGAGTACGAAAAACAGTTCAGCACCGAAAATGCCGAAGGACGCAAAATACAACCCGATATCATTGTCAATCTGCCCGACCGCAAGCATATTATCATCGACTCGAAGGTGTCGCTGGTGGCCTACGAACAACTGGTAAACGCCGATAACGACGAGGAGCGGGCCAGGCTGGTGAAAGCCCACATTGCCAGCGTGCGGGCGCACATCAAAGGGTTGAGCGAAAAACACTACTTCTCGGCCAAAGATTTGAATACCCCCGACTTTGTGTTGCTTTTTGTGCCCATCGAAGCTTCGTTTAGCGTGGCGGTGCAGGAAGACAAAGAGCTGTTCTCCTATGCGTGGGACAACAAGGTGGTGATTGTTTCCCCATCCACCCTGCTGGCCACCCTGCGCACCATCGCCTCGATCTGGAAGCAGGAAAACCAGGCCCGGAATGCTTTGGAAATTGCCCGGCAGGGTGGCGCCCTGTACGATAAATTCTCGGGTTTTGTCGACGATATGCTCCGGATCGGGAATAATCTCGATACCACCCGGAAATCCTACGACGCAGCAATGAATAAGCTGAGTACCGGCCGCGGGAATTTGCTGAATGCCACCCAGCGTCTGAAGGAGTTGGGGGCAAAAACCACCAAAGAGATCCCGCAGCACCTGCTGGAAGAGTAGCAATCGCACTGGTGCCCTTCCGGCATGAATAGGCTGAGTCTGCAGAATTCGCAGACAGCGCAGGAAAAGGGGCTGCTGGTTAACGGTTGTTGTAGGCCGGGAGATTAGGCGCCGAAACAAACAGACACAAAAAAACCGGAACAGCGTCCGGTTATATGTGGTATCAGCTGGCTTTCAGCCGGTGTAAACTCGATCGGTCAAGCTTGTTTTGGGCATATTCGACATCGATATGCAGTTTGTTCATATCTGCCGAAGGCGAATCAAACATGGCGTCGATCATGATGCTTTCACAGATGGAACGCAGTCCGCGGGCGCCCAGTTTAAATTCCACAGCCTTGTCAACGATATACTGAAGGGCTTCTTCATCAAACTGCAGCTCAATCCCGTCGAGATCGAACAGCTTGACGTACTGGCGGATGACCGAGTTTTTGGGTTCGGTAAGGATCTTGCGCAGCGTGTCGCGGTCGAGTGGATCCAGATAGGCCAGAACGGGCAGGCGACCGATGATTTCGGGGATCATCCCGAATGATTTCAGGTCTTGCGGAGAGATGTACTGAAGCAGGTTTTCGCGGTCGATACGTTCTGCTTCTTTGGCCGCGCCGTAACCAATTACCTTGGTGTTGAGGCGCTGGGCAATTTTGCGTTCAATGCCGTCGAAGGCGCCGCCGCAAATAAACAGGATGTTTTTGGTATTCACCGGAATCATCTTCTGTTCGGGGTGTTTGCGACCACCTTGCGGCGGGACATTTACAATGGATCCTTCCAGAAGTTTCAGCAGTCCCTGCTGAACTCCTTCGCCCGATACGTCGCGGGTGATGGAAGGGTTGTCGCCTTTGCGGGCAATTTTATCGATTTCGTCGATAAAGACGATGCCTCTTTCGGCGGCCTCCACATTGTAATCGGCAACCTGAAGCAGGCGGGTAAGCAGGCTTTCAATGTCTTCGCCCACATAGCCGGCTTCGGTGAGTACCGTTGCATCCACAATGGTGAACGGAACATGCAGCATGCGTGCAATGGTGCGGGCCAGCAGGGTTTTGCCGGTTCCGGTTTCGCCCACCAGGATGATATTGGATTTTTCAATTTCCGTTTCGTCGTCATTAACCCGTTGCGAAAGACGTTTGTAGTGGTTGTAAACCGCAACGGAGAGAATTTTTTTGGCATGGTCCTGCCCGATCACATACTGGTCGAGGAACTCCTTGATCTCTCTGGGTTTCATCAATTTGGCGCCATCCAGATCAAAGGGCATTTCTTTTTTTATCTCTTCCAGGATGATGGCATGAGCCTGCTCGGCACATCGGTCGCAGATGTGCCCATCAATTCCGGCGATTAAAAGGTTTACCTCCTTTTTCTCACGGCCGCAAAATGAACATTTATCCATTTTTCCTTTTGTAGTCATTTTTATTTCCCGTTTCTGACCAAAATTTCATCAATCATCCCATATTGAACCGCTTCTTCCGAGGTCATCCAGTAGTCGCGGTCGGCATCCTTGGTGATTTGTTCCAGTGGTTGCCCGGAATGCTGGGCTATAATCCGGTAGAGTTCATCTTTAATTTTCATGATCTCCCGGGCGGTGATTTCAATGTCGGAAGCTTGTCCAGAAGCTCCTCCCATGGGTTGGTGAATCATAATACGGGAGTGTTTCAGTGCCGAACGTTTTCCTTTGGCGCCGGCAGTGAGTAATACAGCTCCCATGCTGGCAGCCATGCCGGTGCAGATGGTGGCCACATCGGCCGTGATATACTGCATGGTGTCGTAAATGCCAAGTCCGGCGTAGACCGATCCTCCCGGGGTATTGAAATAGACCTGAATATCTTTGGACGGGTCGGTGGATTCAAGAAACAGCAACTGTGCCTGAATGATATTGGCCACTGTGTCGTCGATCGGCACCCCCAGAAAGATGATCCGATCCATCATCAGCCGCGAGAAGACGTCCATCGAAGCTACGTTCAACTGTCGCTCCTCAATAATGGTGGGCGAGATGTAGTAGCCGTACGAGGAAGTGTACTGGTGCATGGTCAGACTGCTGATGCCGGCATGTTTGATTGCATATTTTTTGAATTCGTCGTTCGTGTTCATGTGATAACCTCCAGTTTAAGAAAACATTGTAAATAACGACAAACCAGCAGCCTGATAAACAAGGTGCCGGTTTAAGTTTTTACAAAGTTAAAAAAAATGTAACAGCGGATTAACCGCTGTTGGGTTATTGTTTCAGCATCTCCCTGAATTCTTCGGAAGTAACCTCTTTTTCGACAATGGTAACTTTTTCTTTAACCACTTCGATCACTTTGTCTTCGAACAATTTACGGACGATGCGTTCCCGTTCTTCCTCCCTTTCCAGAATCATTTTGGCAAAAGCATCCAACCGCTCGTCGGGGATGTGGTAGATGCCGTATTGCTGGTATTGCGAAAGGGCAACCTGTTTGGCCAGGTCAACGGTCTCCTCCTCGGTCACTTTCAGTTCGTTGTCGCGGATGATGGAGTTTTTGATGAGCTGCCATTTCAGGTCGTTGCTGAAATTGACAAAATCGTCCTCAATCTGTTCTTCGGTGAGCTCTTTGTTGGTTACTTTCAGCCAGCGTTTCAGGAATTTTTCGGGGAGGCTGAGGTCGGTGCTTTCCACGAGGGTATCGCGCGCATCGAGGGCAAATTTCTGGTTGGAAGAGTGGGCCAGTGTACCGGCAATTTCTTCCGCCATTTTTGCTTTGAACTGCTCCAGGGTGGTAATTTCAGTCTCTTCGCCGTAAATCTTTTTGTAAAGCTCTTCGTTCAGTTCAGCTTTTTCGAAGTTTTCAATTTCGGTGATGGTGAAGTTGAAGTTTCCGTCAAGCTTGTCGGCTTCTTCGTGGCTGATGTTGAGCATGTGACCTACTTCGTGGCGGTTTTCGAAAGCAGTTACCGGGTCGAAGGTCAATGTTTCGCCGATTTTACGGCCGATAAAATCTTTTTTGATGTTTTCGTCTTTGATGTAGTCGATGGCCAGCAGGACGTTTTCAGGTTTGATACCGTCGGCCAGTTCGTTTCCTTCGGCGTCGAGCTGGACGAAGTTGCCGCGGACCAGACTTTTCTCTTCGGTCAGTTCGCCCGGTTTGTTTTGTCCGAACCGCATTCTCACCTCTTCCAGGTTATCTTCCAGCATCTGGTCGTCAACCTTGATGCGGTAGTAGTTGAAAGCATTGCCGTTTTCCAGGTCGAGTTTTACTTCGGGGGCCAGGGCAATGTCGAAAACAAATTCGTAGTCGGTATCGTTGTCCCAGTCGATTTTGGGCTGAAGCTCTTCGTTGGGCAGCGGCTCACCAAGGATGGCCAGTTTCTGGTCGATCAGGAAATTGTTCAGGTTTTGGGAGAGCAGTTTGTTGACCTCCTCGGCCAGGATGGCTTTCCCGAATCTTTTCTGAATAAGCGATGCCGGGGCTTTTCCGGGCCGGAAACCTGGCAGGGCTGCTTTTTGCCGGTAATCACGCAGCGTGTCGGCTACTGTTTTTTCGTAATCGGCTTTTTCAATCAACACCTTCACTACAGCATTGACGTTGTCAATATTTTCCCTGGTAATCTTCATAATTTGCCTTTAAAAATCTGTAAGTTCCTGATAAATTAAAATCGGCCTGTCCTTTTGGTTAGGAAACAGTTGCCGGTTTCCGGTGCGGACGAAGGGACTCGAACCCCCACGCCGTAAGGCACCAGATCCTAAGTCTGGCACGTCTACCAATTCCGCCACGTCCGCATTTTTTGCGGCGCAAATGTAGCTATTTTTTTTTAACGGAGAAAAACGAGGGTTATAATTCTAAAAATCGGCTAATTACCGGAGGGTGAAGTTTTGTCCCAGATAGACGCGGCGCACATCTTCGTCGTTGGCCAAATCTTCGGCCGTACCGGCCTTCAAGATGTTACCTTCGAAAAGCAGGTAGGAGCGGTCGGTAATCGAGAGGGTCTCGTGCACGTTGTGGTCGGTGATCAGCACGCCGATGTTTTTTTTCTTCAGCTTCATCACGATGTGCTGAATATCTTCCACCGCAATGGGGTCGACGCCGGCAAACGGTTCGTCGAGCAGGATAAATTTCGGGTCGATGGCCAGGGCGCGGGCAATTTCGGTACGGCGGCGTTCCCCGCCCGAGAGCTGGTACCCTTTGCTTTTGCGGATATGCTGCAGCCCGAATTCGGTGAGCAGCGATTCCAGCTTTTCCTGCTGGTACTCTTTGGTGTAATTGGTCATTTCGAGTACCGCGCGCAGGTTGTCTTCAATGCTGAGTTTCCGGAACACAGAGGCTTCCTGCGCCAGATAGCCAATCCCTTTCTGGGCGCGTTTGTAAACCGGCAGCCGGGTAATCTCTTCGTCTTCAAGGAAAATTTTTCCCGAGAACGGCTGGATCAATCCAACGATCATGTAAAACGAGGTGGTTTTGCCGGCGCCGTTTGGCCCCAGCAACCCGACAATTTCTCCCTGTTTTACTTCGAAACTAACCCCTTTGACAACGGTTCGTTTACGGTATTTTTTTACAATATTTTCGGCCCTTAGCAGCATATCGTCAGTTAATTGCAGGCGCTACGCCTTTGATTTTTCCCGTTTCTTTTCAACCCGTCCGGAGATAAAAATACTCAGCTCATAGAGCATGACCAGCGGGATACAAACCATTATCTGGCTGAAAATATCGGGCGGGGTAATGATCGCCGAGAGCAACAGCAGCAAAACGTAGGCATGCCTGCGGTATTTTTTCATGAAAGAAGGGGTGATAATCCCAACTTTGCTCAGGAAATAGGAGAAGATCGGCAGCAGGAATACCACGCCCGAGGCCAGGCACACCGACACCACCGTGCTGATGTAAGAGTTGATATTGATCTGGTTGGTCACCTCGTTGCTGATGTTGTAAGAACCCAGAAAATGGATCGACAGCGGAACGATCAGGTAGTAACCAAACAACACACCCAGGATGAAAAGTACAGAGGTGTAAAAGACAGCTCCCGAGGCATGGCGTTTTTCATTTTCATAAAGGGCCGGGCGGATGAATCGCCAGAATTCGAAAAAGACAAACGGCGAGGCCAGGATGAAGCCGGCAATCAGCGCGGTCCACATGTGTACCGAAAATTGCCCGGCCATCTGGATGCTGATGAGTTTCAGATCGCTCTGGTTGATTTTGATCGATTCGGTGCCCAGCCAATCGCCCATTTTGGCAAACATCCGGTTGGTCCAGAATTCGGGCAGCTTCGGCTTGAAAATAATCTCGTCGAAAATGAAGTTTTTGGCAACAAAGGCAACAACCGCCATTACGATGATGACCAGGAACGAACGGATGATGTGCCAACGCAACTCTTCCAGGTGTTCCAGAAACGACATTTCACCGGCTTTGCTTTTTGCTTTTGTACCCTTCTTCTTAGTGGTATTCTCTTCTCTGGCAGTGCTTTCGCTCATCAATACAAAATTCAATAAGGTTCAAAAAAACTCCACAAATATAGCGACTTCCCGAAATAACCACCGCCGGCTGGAGTTAATTATTGGCAAATCAGGCCAGAATCAGGTTAATTTTTTGTAATCCACCGCTTTTTTAAGAGGAGTAATTTTCAGAAATGAGAGAAAAGAAGTATACTTGTGGTTACCGTATCCGCTAACCGAAAATGTGAAGTGAAGGATTTTCTTCGGAGAGTGAATTGGATTCTGAGAGAGAGAAAACAATCAAAAGATTCTTAATAAATTATAAAAAGGAGGTAAGGCTTTTGTGCTTTGGCTAACTTTTGTATAATTTAGAATTGACATTATTTATTTGAATTATAGGAAACAGTCTGATGACAAGCGATGTATCATTAGTAGAATACCTGCAGAAATATTTTGGTTTTGACAGGTTCAAGGGGCAGCAGGAAGATGCGATCAGGAGTGTGTTGGAAGGGAACAACACCTTTGTACTGATGCCTACCGGTGGCGGAAAATCATTGATTTACCAGCTGCCAGCCCTGATCATGGAGGGAACAGCCATTGTGATATCCCCGTTGATTGCCCTGATGAAAAACCAGGTCGATTCGATGCGCGGGTTGGACACCGAAGACACGGTGGCCCATTTCCTGAACTCGTCGCTTTCCAAATCTGCCATTCAGGAGGTGAAAGATGATGTGCTGGCCGGGAAAACCAAGCTGCTCTACGTGGCGCCCGAATCGTTGACCAAGGAGGAGAATGTCGAATTTCTCAAAAAGATAAAAATCTCGTTTTACGCCATCGATGAGGCGCACTGTATCTCGGAGTGGGGGCACGACTTCAGGCCCGAATACCGGCGGATCAGGCCCATCATCCAGGAGATCGGCGACTCGCCCGTAATTGCGCTTACCGCCACCGCTACGGCCAAAGTGCAGCACGATATCCAGAAAAACCTCGGCATCCTCGACGCCAGGGTTTTCCGGGCTTCCTTTAACCGGGCCAACCTCTATTATGAGGTGCGGCCCAAAATCAAACCCGAAGCCCAGATCATCAAATTTATCAGCCAAAACCAGGGGAAATCGGGGATTATTTACTGCCTGAGCCGGAAAAAAGTGGAAGAGCTGGCCGAAATGCTTCAGGTCAACGGAATCAAGGCGCTGCCCTATCACGCCGGTATGGATCCCGCCACCCGTTCCGGAAATCAGGACAAGTTTCTGATGGAAGAGGTGGATGTGATGGTCGCCACCATCGCCTTCGGAATGGGGATCGACAAGCCCGATGTCCGGTTTGTGATCCATTACGATATTCCCAAAAGTCTGGAAGGGTACTACCAGGAGACCGGCCGTGCCGGGCGCGACGGCGGGGAAGGGAAATGTATCACCTTCTACAGCCTGAAAGACATCCAGAAACTGGAGAAATTTATGCACGGCAAACCGGTCGCCGAACAGGAGATCGGGCGGCAGTTGCTGCTCGACACCGTTTCGTATGCCGAAACAGCCATTTGTCGCAGAATTATCCTGCTGCACTATTTTGGCGAGAAATATACGTCTGACAATTGCGGCAACTGCGACAACTGCCTGAACCCCAAAGAGCAGGTGGAAGCCCAGGATGAAATTGTACGCGCCCTGGAAGCCATTCTCGAGGTAAAGGAAAAATACAAGGCGGAACACATCTCCGATATTCTGGTCGGAAAAAACACAGCCGCGGTCAAGTCGTTTAAGCACAATGAGCTGGAGTCGTTCGGCATTGGCGACGATCACGACGAACATTTCTGGAATGCCGTTTTCCGGCAGTCGATGGTAGCCGGCCTCATCAGCAAAGACATTGAAAACTACGGAATCCTGAAGGTAACTCCCGAAGGACACGAGTTTCTGAAGAATCCGCATTCGTTCCTGCTGGTGCGGAACCACCGTTACGAAGACGAGGAGGAGGAAGCCGCAGGCGGAGCTCCCGCTGGCGCTTCGGGGGGCGATACGGCCCTTTTTAACATGCTGAAAGAGCTGCGCAAGAAAATTGCCAAACGGCACAACCTGCCGCCTTTTGTTATTTTCCAGGATCCATCGCTGGCCGACATGTCGATCCAGTATCCCATCGACCTGGAGGAACTTCAGAAAATCCAGGGGGTAGGCCAGGGGAAAGCCCAGCGTTATGGGAAAGAGTTTGTTCAGCTCATTAAAAAGTATGTGGAGGAAAATGAGATTGAACGCCCGCAGGATTTGATCGTGCGCACCATTGCCAACAAATCCAAAATGAAAGTTTCCATCATTCAGAGTATCGACCGGAAGATCGACTTTGAAGATATTGCCGAATCCAAAGGAATTGAGTTTGACGAACTGCTGACCGAAGTGGAGGCCATTGTCAATTCCGGAACCCGTCTGAATATCGACTACTATATTAATGAGGTACTTGACGAGGAGCGTCAGGAGGAGGTTTTTGATTATTTCCGCGAGGCGCAGGACGACACCATCGAGTCGGCACTGGAAGTGCTGGGCGAAGATGAATATTCTGCCGAAGACATCCGTTTGATGCGTATCAAGTTTCTCTCCGATATGGGGAACTGATTTTTTCGAAAGAAAAGCGGGGAGGCCAGGAAAAAGGGCTTCCAAAACCGAAGCCGGAGTAGAAAACTTCAGGTTTCGGTTTTGTGTTTTTGAACACTGCCGAAGAGTTCCTTTTCACCGAAAACAGTTGTTTTTTCGGGATTGTCAAAATTGCGTTATTTTTGTGAAAATTTTTGAGAATGACACTACAAGCTAAAGAGATGCTGGCATATAAGGTTGCAGACCTGTCGCTGGCCGAATTTGGAAGAAAAGAGATCGAAATAGCCGAAAAAGAGATGCCCGGTCTGATGGCCATCCGTGAGAAATTCCGGAAGGAGCAGCCTCTTAAAGGCGCCCGGATTACCGGAAGTTTGCACATGACCATTCAGACTGCCGTGCTGATTGAAACGCTGGCAGCGTTGGGGGCAGAGGTCCGCTGGGCCAGTTGCAATATTTTTTCGACCCAGGACCATGCCGCAGCCGCGATTGCCAAAGCCGGCATCCCGGTTTTTGCCTGGAAAGGCGAAACGCTTGAAGAGTACTGGTGGTGTACCGAGCAGGCCCTCAACTTCGGAAACGGCCAGGGGCCAACCCTGATCGTGGACGATGGCGGCGATGCCACCCTGATGGTGCACCGCGGCTATGTCGCTGAAAAAGACCCGTCGGTTTTGGACCTGCCTGCTGAAGGAGAAGACGAAGTCCGGCTCAATGCCCTGCTGAAAAAGATCCTGGCCGAAGATCCCGGCCGGTGGAGCCGGGTAGCTCCCGCTATCAAAGGGGTTTCGGAAGAGACGACCACCGGCGTTCACCGTTTGTATCAAATGCAGGAGGAAGGAAAGCTGTTGTTCCCGGCAATCAATGTTAATGATTCGGTAACCAAATCGAAATTTGACAACCTGTATGGTTGCCGCGAATCGCTTGCCGATGGGATCAAACGGGCAACCGATGTGATGATCGCCGG
>JARKOX010000120.1 GCA_029975525.1 Prolixibacteraceae bacterium
TTGGAGATCCGCAGGCATACAACAAAAATGAACTGAGATATTTCGATCAGCGGATTGTTTCGGAACTTGCCGGCAATGTGGACCGTTTTGCTTTCGGAATCAGCGTGGGTGATCTGGTGGGCGATAACCCCAACCTGTTTGTGCCTTACGTGGAAACCATCAAAAAAATTGGGATTCCCTGGTACAACGTCGTCGGAAATCACGACCTGAACCACGATGCCCAGACCGATCAGCAAGCCGACGAATCGTATGAGCAGGTTTTTGGTCCCTCTACCTACTCGTTTAATCACGGGAAAGCACATTTTATTATCATCAAAGATATTCTCTGGCCCGATCCCCGCGACGGAAAAGGATACTGGGGTGGTTTTACCGAAGAGCAGCTCGCTTTTTTGAAGAGTGACCTCAAACTGGTTCCGAAAGATTACCTGGTCGTTATGGCCTTTCACATCCCCATTTGGGAAGGTTATGTGAAAAATGACATTTTCCGCGATGCCGACCGTGAAAAACTGTTTGAGCTGCTGAAAGATTTTCCGCACACCCTCACCATCTCTGCGCATTCGCACATTCAGTACAATAAGTTCCTTTCCAAAGAAGAGGACTGGAAACAGGATCAGCCGCACCACCATTTCAACCTGGGCACCACCTGTGGTTCGTGGTACCGCGGCGAACTCGACGAAAACGGTATTCCCTGGTCGGTGATGGCCGATGGAACGCCGCAGGGGTATGCCATAATGAAAGTCAGCGGAAACCGTTACGAGATTGGCTACAAAGCGGCCGGCCTCCCTGCCGGACATCAGATGAGGGTACACCATCCCAAAATTGTGGGGAAGGCCGAAAAGACACTGGCCAGCCTGTATGTCAACTTTTTTATGGGAAGTGAAAAAGACCAGGTGCGCTTTCGGGTAGACGGAGGCGCGTGGAAACCGATGAGTTACACCATTGAATGGGACCCTGCCTACCTGAACCTGCTGCACCAGTGGGATATGACCGAGGAGGTCATCCCCGGTCGTCGCCCCAACGAACCGCGCGAATGTTTGCACCTCTGGAAAGCGCCGCTACCTTCGAACCTGGCTCCCGGCGAACATATCATTGAGGTGAAGGCAACAGATATGTTCGGAAAATCGTATGTTGCCCAAAGCAGCTACCGGATTGCTCTGCCCGCGGGGAAGAAAGTGCAGGAGTGAACCGGCAGACCGCACGGCTGGTCTCCGTAAATTAAGGAGTAGAATTTCTGGGTATTGAATATGAGATTCAAAATAAATAGTTTAATGTGGCCTTCGGGCGTTTAGTCAGACAGAAAGAAAAAGAAAGGTCTTTTTTGAGGCCTTCTTTTTCCATTTATCGGTTTTAGGAAATAAAAGCATAACAATGGATAAAAGATTGATTTTTTCGGTTTCCGTATTACTGGGACTTGGTTCCGGGGAGAAGACAGTTGCCGGCAAACGGGCCGGCGAGGCGGCCAAACCCAACATCATCGTCATTGTGGCCGACGACCTGGGATGGGGCGATGTGGGCTACCACGGAAGCGCCATTAAAACCCCGAATATCGACCGCCTTTCCGAAACCGGCGTGCAGCTGACGCGGTTCTATGTTGCACCGGTTTGTTCGCCAACCAGGGCCGGATTACTCACCGGAATGTATCCCAGCCGCTTCGGCATCCGCGAAACAGTTATCCCGCCCTGGCGCGACTTTGGGCTGGAACCCGCTAATATCCTCATTCCTGAATTTCTGGAAAAACAGGGCTACAAAAACCGGGCGATCATCGGAAAATGGCATTTAGGCCACTCCCGCCCCCAATATTATCCGCTTAACCAGGGATTTACCCATTTTTACGGCCATCTTAACGGTGCGATCGACTATTTTACCCACGAAAGGGATGGAGAACTCGACTGGCACAACGATTACGCCTCCTGTTATGACAAGGGCTATGCTACCGACCTGATCGCCAGGGAATCGGCAAAGTGTATCCGGGAATATGCCCAGGAGGGACCTTTCTTTCTGTACGTGGCCTTCAATGCGCCGCACACACCGCTTCAGGCCAAGGTCGAAGATTTAAAGCAGTATGGCTACGATAAGTCGAAACCGACATTTTCGAAGAAGAGGGGAGGAGAGGCTGTTGGCCAGGGGAACACCCGTTTTCAGACCTATGCGGCCATGGTAACCTGCATGGACCGTGGCATCGGCGACATCCTGCAGACGCTTGTCGAACTGAACCTTGAAGAAAACACGCTCGTGCTTTTCATGAGCGATAACGGTGCCGATGAAGGCTCGGGTGGCGGTTCGAGCGGGCCACTGAACGGCCATAAGTTTTTGGAATACGACGGCGGCGTGCGGGCTCCGGCCATCATCCGGTGGCCGGCCGGCTTCCGCGGAGCACGGCAGGTGAACCAGCTGACCGGTTTCGTGGATGTCTTTCCCACAATTTGCGAAGTGGTGAAGCCCGGTAGCTCTGTCCGCGCTTCTTTCGACGGAATCAGTATTCTGGAGGTATTAAATGAGCAAAAGAAAGATATTGACCGCACTTTTTACCTCGGTTGCGGTGCGCTCATCGAAAATGAGTGGAAGGTGATCCGTCCGGGATTCAACCCCAAAATGGGACTGAGCAGCGAGATGCTCTTCAATCTTAAAAATGATCCGTACGAAACGGAAAATCTTTCGGCTCAATATCCTAAAATATTAAAGAAGCTGACCCGTAAGACAGAGCGGTTCGACGGAATCAAGGCAGACCGCGAAGTTCCGCCTTATGGCGAGGGGCGCGAAGGTTTTGTTCCTCCGAAAGAGTGGAATATTTTTCTGAAAAAATAGTTGTAAAGACCGAAGAGGTAATGTATTTAAAAAAGCAGAAAGATGAAAAAACGTAAACCGATCATTTACTGGCTGACAATCCTCTTTTTGGCGAATTTTTCGGCGTGCTGTACGCCTGAAAAAGAGATTGTCGGTTCATGGATTCAGCCCATTCCCGGGCAGCCGGGCCGGTTTCAGGGGATTATTTTTCAATCCGGTGGTCAGGCTGCGTCGTTGAACATGGTTACGTTGCAGTATGAGAGCTGGCGCATTCACGAGGGCAGGCTGGTTTTAACCGGCAAGAGCATCGGAAACCGGCAGACCCTCTCCTTTGCCGATACCCTGGATATCGTCCGGCTGTCGGCCGATACGCTCGTCTTGAAACGGGGAAAAGAGCTTGAACTTGTCTTTACCCGGGAAAAAGAGAACTAATTACAAATGTCGGTTTCCATTTGTCACAGTTTTATCGTCGGAAATGGACCGGCGCTGTGGAGGAGACCGTAAAAAAACCATAATGAATCAAACCAGAATCGTCGTTTCGGCGCTGGCCTGTATCTCGCCGTTACTGGGGCTGGCCGGACAATTCAAAGAAAAAGTCTCCCGCCGCAATATTGTGGTGATTATTGCCGATGACCTTGCCCGGAACGAACTGGGCTGCTACGGCGGGAAAAATGTCCGAACGCCCAACATTGACCGGCTGGCCCAGGAAGGGGTGCGATTTGACCGGATGTTCTCCTCTACCACCATGAGTTTTCCTACCCGGGCCTCCCTCTACACAGGGTTGTATCCGGTCCGGAACGGAGTGTATAAAAACCATCAGTCAACCCGTCCCAACGTAAAAAGTGTGGTCCACTACCTGGGCGCACTGGGGTACCGGGTCGGGCTGACCGGAAAAACCCATGTCAGGCCCGAAAGCGTCTACCCCTTCGAAAGCGTGGAGGGATTCGAGCCAAATTGTGTCAGCCGAAAAGCCGATTACCACACGGCGGGTATTGTTGAGTTTATGACGCGGGAAGCTTCCCAGCCATTTTGCCTCTTTGTGGGTAGCACACATCCCCATGCCCCCTGGACGGTGGGCGATCCCTCCAAATTTAATCCGGCCGGGGTGGTGCTGCCGCCCCATTTTGTCGATAACCGGGAAACCCGGATCGCCTTTACCCGTTACCTGGCCGAAATTGAGGAGCTCGACCGGCAGGTAGGCGATATCCTGCAGGCAATCCGCGAGGCGGATAAAGAGAAGGAAACCATGGTGATATTCAGCGGTGAACAGGGACCACAATTCCCAGGCGGCAAATGGACCAGCTGGGATTATGGCCAGAAAAGCGGATTTATCATCCGGACTCCCGAAAATTATCTGGCCGGGACGGTCTCCAATGCCTTGCTTCAGTACGAAGACCTGCTGCCTACCCTGATCGGGTATGCCGGCGGAAAAGTGCCCGGAGCGCTCGAAGGCAAAAGCTTCCTGCCACTGCTGGAGGGGAAAAAGTCAACCCACCGCAAATGGGTGTACGGCATCCACAACAATTTCCCGGAGGGCAGGCCCTATCCGATCAGGAGCATTCGCAATGATCAATACAAGCTGATCGTCAATTTTTTGCACGAAACGAATTATCATGAAAAACACCTGATGGGCACCGGAAAGGAGAATTACTGGAACACCTGGGTTCGGGATGCCGGGAGCAATCCGGTAGCCCAAAAATGGGTCGGCCGGTTTCTTACCAGGCCCCGGTATGAACTCTATGATACCGAAAAAGATCCCTGGGAACTGAACAACCTGGCCGCTGATCCTGCCCTTCTGCCTGTTATCCGGAAGCTGGAAAAGGAGCTTCGCGCCTGGATGAAGTGGCAGGGAGACCCGGGCGAAGCGCTCGATGTGGTGACTGCAGAATAACCGGTAAAACTTCTTTTGAAACAGAACAAGTGATATGAAAAAAGAGTGGGTATTCAAACTGGGAGTGGGCGTGGCCCTTTCGGTGTTTGCTTACGGAAGATCAGAAGCAAAGACCAACTTTGTCTTTTTTATTGCCGACGACTGTACATGGTCCGACCTGGGCTGTTACGGCGGGGTAAATGTGAAAACACCGAACATTGACCGGCTGGCCGGCGAGGGGATCCGCTTTACCCGCTGCTTCCAGGCGGCGCCGATGTGCTCGCCCACCCGGCATAACCTTTTGACCGGAATGTACCCAACCAAAACCGGGGCTTATCCCAACCATACCTTTGTGAAACCGGGGACACAATCGGTGGTTCAGTATCTGAAACCGCAGGGCTACCGGGTCGCACTGGCCGGAAAACGGCATATCGCCCCGCAGGAGGTTTTCGATTTTGAATACCTTGGAGGAGGTAAAAACCTCAATTTCGATCGGGTCGATGATTTCCTGTCGGATGTAAAATCCACCGCCGAACCTTTCTGTCTGTTCCTCTGTTCGCATGAGCCGCATACCCCCTGGAACAAGGGAAATCCTGCCCGCTTTGATCCGGAAGCGGTGGTACTTCCCCCTTTCTGGGTCGATACCCGCGAAACGCGTGAGGCGTACTGTCGCTACCAGGCCGAAATCGAATATCTCGATAACGAGGTGGGCCGGGCCATCGACCTGCTCGGGAAACACGGTGTTGCCGACGAAACGGTTTTTGTTTTCACCAGCGAACAGGGAAACAGCTTTCCGTTTGCCAAATGGACCTGTTACAACAGCGGGCTGCA
This sequence comes from Prolixibacteraceae bacterium, assembly GCA_029975525.1. Taxonomy (GTDB): domain Bacteria; phylum Bacteroidota; class Bacteroidia; order Bacteroidales; family Prolixibacteraceae; genus UBA1413. The sequence continues at coordinate 5,486 of JARKOX010000120.1, forward strand.
CACCGCGCTGATTGTGCGTTGGCCGGGCAAAACCCGGCCCGGGACGGTCTCCGACTGCCTGACGGATTATTCCGATGTGCTTCCCACTTTCCTGGATATTGCCGGAGTGCCGATTCCCAAACAGCTCGACGGATTTTCGCTGAAGGAGGTTTTAACAGGCGGAAAAGCCACCCGCAAAAAATACTCCTTCGCATTGCAGACCACCCGTGGTATCATTTCCGGATCGGAGTATTTTGGCATCCGTTCCGTTACCGACGGACGTTACCGCCTGATCGTAAACCTGACGCCGGACCAACCGTTTAAAAACGCCGTGACTCAAGGAAAGGATGCCTGGTGGCTGTCGTGGAAAAGAAAAGCTACCGACGATCCCGTTGCCAGAAATTTGGTTGAAAGTTATCAGCACCGTCCTCCTGTTGAGCTTTACGACGACCTGGAAGATCCGTACAACCGGAAAAACCGGGCCGAGGATCCAGAGCTGGCCGGCGTGAGAAAAAAACTTACCTCGGAACTGAACAGGTGGATGAAGAGGAGCGGCGACCAGGGACAGCTGACCGAGATGGAAGCCCTTCAACACCAGAAAAAGGGGGCAGAAGATTAACCGGAATGGAAACCGGCCCGTGCTGTTTCGGTTCGCCAGCGGCTGTTTGGCCTGCAAAAGTGACTGACTCTTCAGGATAGCCTAAAAAACGACAGAAATTTTTACAAACTCAACTCAAAAAATATGACTGTAAAATGGAATCAAACCCTCTGTTTTTTCCTGTTTCTGACGATTGCCGCGTGCGGATGGGCGCAGCAGGACGGGCGGCTGGCCCGGCAGGAGAATGAGGTGCCGCACTGGGACAATTCAAAAGGGTTGGTCCCCGATTGTGCCGACCCCTACATCCTGAACCATGAAGGAGTGTATTATCTCTACGGAACTGGCGGGAGAAAGGGAATCAGGGTTTACCGCTCGTATGACTTGGCCAGCTGGTCGGAAGCTGTTGGCTCGCGCGGCGGATTTGCACTCGACTCTGCCGACGTATGGGGCTGGCACTCCTTCTGGGCCCCCGAAGTTTATCCGCTCAACGGGAAATTTTATATGTTCCTCTCCTCCATGACCCAATTGGTGATTGCCGAGAGCGATTCTCCGCTCGGACCGTTTATACAGAATGTTCAGCAGCCGGTGAATCCTGACCTGGTCAGGATCGATGCCCATCTTTTTACCGACAGCGACGGGAAAAACTATCTCTATTTTGTCCGGTTCAACAACGGCAACGAGATTTGGATGGCCCAGATGAAAGAAGATCTCTCGGGCATAAAAGAGGAGACCCTGACCAAATGCTTCGGGGTTACCGATCCGTGGGAAAAAACGTCGAAAGAACCGGTAGCCCGGGTAGCTGAAGGACCTTTCGTGTTAAAACATAATGGTTTATATTATCTTACCTATTCTGCCAACCATTTTAAAAGTCAGGATTATGCAGTTGGTTACGCTATCTCCAAGTCACCCTTTGGCCCTTTCGAGAAGTATGAAGGCAATCCGATTCTGATCGGCGACGGGAAGAATATCTTCGGAACCGGACACCACTCCTTTTTCCGTTCCAACTCCGGACAAATGTATATCGTTTACCATTCGCACAAAAGCGGAACGTCGATTCAACCTCGGACCACCTGTCTCGACCGTTGCGGTTTCGAAAAGGCCGAAAACGGCAAACCCGATAAATTGGTTGTTTACGGTCCCACCACAACTCCACAGCCAGTAAAGTAAAAATCATACGATCCGGCTCTGTTCTGGATTTTTGTTCGCACTTCCGCAGTATTGTTCAGCCTGGTTTTTATTTCCGGGAGGAGGTCTGTTTTAGAACAATGCTGACAGAAGTCGAAGGAAAGTGCTAAAACGGGAGAGGGGCATTTTCTACATTTATTCAACCAAATCAATAATTTATGAAACATAAAATGAAAGTAAGAAAATTGCAATGGTACTTTCTGCTGTTGTTTTTGTTTTCCTGTCCCAACCTAACGTGGGCACAGCCGGAAACACCAAAAAGAGCGGAAAGTGAAAAAAAACCATTGGATCTGATTTTTCAGAAAATGGATCCGGCGGACTTCAACGGATCTGCTTACACCATCAGTGGAGAAGAGATCCGCAATTTACCGGTCACCAGCCTGACCAATGTGCTGGCCGGAATTGTTCCCGGTTTTTTCTCTCGCCAATCCGAAGGAGGGATGGTTAATGAAAGCGCCAGCTATTGGATCCGGGGTATCCGTACCTATTCGGAAGGGGTACTGGTATTGGTTGACGGCCAGGAAAGGGATTTTGGCGTCCTCTCTTCCCACGAGGTCGAAAGTATTACCGTACTGAAGGATGCCGCAGCCACGGTGTTGTATGGAATGCGCGGCGTCAACGGGGTTATCCTGGTGAAGACACGCAAAGGGGTAACCGGCAAACCAATGGTGGAATTTTCCACCCAGCTGGTTAACCAGAAGCCGGTCAATCTGCTGGAGCCGCTCAACGCTCTGGAGTATGCTACCCATTATAATACCGCGCTGAAAAATGACCGGATGGACGAAACCAACATGTATTCCGAGCAGTACCTGTCGAACTACCGTAACCGGAGCGGGGTGAATCCGGAGTTGTATCCCGACATTGACTGGCTGGGCGACTATTATAAAAAATCGACCTGGCTGCAGCGTTATAACCTGAATATTTCAGGCGGATCGGGGCGCACCCGTTACTTTGTTAATGGCGGGTTTCTGACCCAGTCGGGCATGTTTGTAACCGACGATGAGTTCAGCTACAACACCAATAATAATATCGATCGCTACAACGTCCGCTCCAATGTTGAGTTTGATGTAACGGCCACCACTTTGCTGGCGGTTGATCTGTATGGGTGGTTTGAGAAGCAGAACCGTCCTGGCGGCGACTCCTATGGCGCCTACACCGCGCTGGCGACCACCGCGCCGAATTCGTTCCCGGCCTATTATGCGGATCACGGGAACTATACCGACCAGAGTGGTAACTTAATTACCGGCATCAACGGTAAAATTATTGCCGGAAACGGAATCAGCACCAACCCGTGGGCACTACTCAACCGGAACGGTTATGCCACTCTTAATAAAGTTTACGGATCTTTCCGTTCGCAGCTTACCCAGAATCTTTCGGCCATTACGCAGGGTCTGCAGGCTTCGGTAATCTTTTCCATGGACTCCTATGCACAGGCCGTAGCCGATCGCACCAAGGGATTTGCCTATTACCAGCTGCTCGATCCTGAAAATCCTGATGTCCTTCGGAAAACAGGAACCGATGGAAAAATGGCCAACGCGGTAACCACGAAAAACTCGAACCGGCGTACCGCTTTCAACACCCAGCTCTCTTATGCCCGACAGTTTGGATTGCACGGCCTTTCGGCACTGGCTTTTTACGACCAGTATGAATATGCCGACGAAGTGTCTATTCCCAGTCGTTTTCAGGGAATGGGAGGATGGTTGGGATACAACTTCGACAAACGTTACGGTATCGACCTGTTGATGAGCTATCAAGGGGCTTACAAATTTGCCCCGGGCAAACGTTTCGGCTTTTTTCCGGCTGTTGCAGCCGGCTGGACCGTCTCCAACGAATCATTCTTCGGGAGCCTCCGCGATGTTATCCCCTACCTCAAGCTGAAAGCTTCTTATGGTCAGCTGGGCAGCCACCGCGGGGTGGGAGATTTCCGTTACATGGGCCGTCTGAATGCGACGTCGGGCGTTTATAACTTCGGAAATGCCATGGGAAATGCCAACGGGTATATCGAAGATATCATTGCCAATCCCGGCCTGACCTGGGAAAAAGCTGAGCAGATCAATGCCGGCCTGGAAACCCGGCTGTTTCAAGACCGGCTGATGGTGTCGGCCGAATATTTCCGCGATAATCGCACCGATATGTATGTTACCAACAACCGTATCAGCTCGATGCTGGGAACGGTGGCGTTGGTGGAGGAGAATATTGGCGAGATGTACACCAACGGCGTGGATGTGGCTGCCCGCTGGAGCTCCAAAATCGGAGCAGTTGGCTACACCTTGGGAGGAACCTACTCTTTCTCCAGAAATATGGTAACCCGGATGGGAGAAATCGATCAGCCCTATCCCTGGCTTCAAACAGCCGGATATCCCCGCGGGGTGAAAAGAGGTTATGTGGCCGAAGGTTTTTTCAACTCTTATGAAGAGATTGCTGCTGCCCCGCTTCACACCTTCTCGGAAGTGCGGCCGGGTGATATCCGGTACAAGGATATCAATGGCGACGGTATCATCGATACCAATGACCGGATACCGCTGGGCTACGGCGATACGCCCGATGTTTTCTACGGGTTAACCCTGGGGGTGACCTACAAAGGGTTTGGCCTGAATGCCCTGTTGCAGGGAGCCGCCTGCGTGTCGCGCCAGATAAGCGGCCGGGTAGCCTTCCCTTTCTACAACAAGGGAAATATTTACAAACATCAGTTGGACTACTGGTCGCCCGAAAAACAGTCGGCTAAGTGGCCCATCCTTTCTACCGTCAATTCCGGCGGGGTGAATAATATACAAGCCTCTTCCTTCTGGATAAAAGATGCCGATTACCTGCGGCTGAACACCCTGGAGATTTACTATGATTTTCCGCGGACAATGTTCAGGAAGAGCCTGGTGAAAGATCTGCGCCTGTTTGCCAACGGATACAACCTGTTTACCTGGACAAACTACGACTCGCCCCTGGGGCCCGAAGAGAATGCCGATGGCAGTAGCATGCCTGTTACCCGGAATATCAGTTTAGGCTGTTCAATTAAATTCTGATCGATTATGAAAGATAAAGTAAAGATATTGACCGCATTGGTTGCCTTCTTCTTTTTTGCCGGATGCGGATACCTCGATGAAAAGCCCTATGACTGGGCACAGCCGGAAGATATTTTCACTGCTGAAAACAACTATGTTCGACCGGTTAACCAGACCTACACCTACATGAAAGGCGGGTTTAACCGAATTTCGAGTGCGTTTCTCGATGCGGCCACCGACGACGGAATGTGTACCGTCTCCGGATCTTCCATCCACCGGCTGTCAAGGGGATTTGTAACTTCCAACAGCGCCGTGGAAGGGTGCTGGGACTCTTCTTACAAAGGCATCCGCCAGGCCCTTTTCGTTCAGAAAAACCTGAAGGAGCAAAAGCTGGTGCTAAACAAGAAAACCGAAGAAGAGGTGGAACAGATCAAATCGGTCTATGCAGGCGAGATGTATGCCCTGCGTGCCTTGTTCGAATTTGACCTGCTCAGGCATTACGGAGGCTATCCGATCATTGACACTTATTATGTTCTGGGCGATCCGGAACTGGACAAGAAAACAAGGGATTCTTTTGAAGCCTGTGTCGAGAATATCGTAAGCCTTTGCGACTCAGCCGCCAAATACCTCGACGTGGAACCGCTGGGAGGAAATGGCGCTTACGGCCGCATGACCCAAGGGATGGCGCTGGCAATTAAGGCAAAAACCCTGGTTTATTCGGCCAGCCCGCTCTTTAACCAGCCCGGCAACTCCAATCCGCTGATTGGGCACACCAACACCTCGGAAGCCAGTGTAGCAGCGCGCTGGGAAGCTGCTGCCGAAGCCTGCGATGCGGTTATCAACCTGAAAAAACCCAATGGCAGCAACAAATATGTGCTGTACAACAATTACGAAAAACTTTTTGTAACCTGTCCCAATGACGAATACATTGTATTCAACACGGCTGCCAAGTCAAACGGCCTTGAAAACCGCCAGTACCCGCCGACCATTTCGAAGAATTCAGGAGGCGGAACGGTACCGACCCAGGAATTTGTGGATGCCTTTACGCTTTCGAACGGTGCCGGTTATGTGCGGGGCGACGACTCGAAACAGTACACCGGCCGCGATCCCCGCTTTAATGTGATCGTGGGTTACAACGGCGCTTCCTATGGGGCACGCGGTAAGATTTTTACCAAAACCGGCGACGGGGCTACCCCGGATGCCCTCAATGCCCTGGTCGACAAATCAACCAACACCGGCTATTATTTGCGTAAGTTTTTGGATACCAACGTGAATTTTTCGGTTGCCAATCCGGCTACTACCTTTCACCTGTTTCCCATTATCCGGCTGGCCGACATCCTGCTGCTTTATGCCGAAGCGATGAATGCAGCCTACGGTCCCGATGCAGATCCGAAAGGTTACGGCCTGACCGCAAAAGCCGCTGTTCAGCGGGTGCGTACCCGGGCCGGATTCAAATCCGACGACCAGTACCTGACCAGTGTGACTACCCAGGAGCAGATGCTGGAGAAGATCAAAAATGAACGCCGCATTGAGCTGGCTTTTGAAGAGCAGCGTTATTTCGACTTGCGCCGCTGGATGGAAGGTGACAAGCTGAACCAGCCGGTTACCGGGATCCGCATTGAAGAAGCGGCCGGAAACCTGAATTACAGCTACTTTGTTGTCGACGGGCAACGGAAGTTTGATCCCAAAATGTATTTGCATCCGATACCACTGGATGAAATGAAAATCTCACCGAATTTGGTTCAAAACCCCGGGTGGTGATTATGGATAAGCATTAAAAATCAGCTATATGAAAAAAATAATTCTATTAGGCATATTCGCCTGTTACGCCTTGCTCACAGTAGCCCAAACCAGGGTTGGCGGAGTGGTCAGGGACGAATCAGGAGCAGAAATAATTGGGGCGAACATCATCCAGAAAGGGACCCTGAATGGAACGGTTACCGACATCGATGGAAAATTTGCTCTCCAACTTGACGATAAAAATCCGCCGCTGTTGCAGGTTTCCATGATTGGCTACCAGACGGTGGAGGTGGATGCCAAAAGGCAGACTACCGTAAATGTGACGTTGAAAGAGATGAATGTTGGCCTCGACGAGGTAGTGGTGGTCGGTTTTGGCACCCAGAAGAAAGCTTCGGTAACCGGCTCTATTGCCAACGTGGGAAGCAAGGAGCTCAAAGATGTGCCGGTTGCCAGCGTTACCAACGCGCTCACCGGCCGTATTCCCGGTCTGGTTACCCGCCAGGAGAGCGGACGCCCCGGAGGTGATGACGCCAAACTTTTTATTCGCGGACGCGCTTCGTTGAACAGCTCCGATCCGCTGGTGCTGGTCGACGGCGTGGAACGCTCCTTTTCGCAGGTCGACCCGGATGATATCGAAAGTGTATCGATTCTGAAAGATGCTTCTGCTACGGCAGTGTATGGGGTTCGGGGCGCAAACGGCGTGGTGCTGGTGACCACCAAACGGGGAAGTACCGGCAAATCGAAAATCTCGTTTACCTCCGAATTTGGGATTACCCATTTCAACCGAATCTCCAACGTGCTCGGAGCCGAACAAACCTCACGCTTCCAGCGCGAAGGAACCATCAACGTGGGGCTCGATCCCTCGGTCCTTTCCAATACCAGCAACTTTCCGGTATCGGAATACGACAACTATCTCTATCGCACCCAGCTGAGCCCGTTTACCCATCCCGACAACAACTTCGTGGATATTTTCACCAAGCCTGGCTCGCAGCAGAAATACAATTTCAACATTTCAGGCGGAAACAAAGCGGTCAAATATTTCGTGTCGGTCGGCTACTTCACCCAAGACGGAATGTTCCAGACCGATGTAAACCAGATCAGGAAACATCCGACGCTGCAGCGTTTGATCGAACTTTCTCCGGAAGTGGACAAGGCCCTGGTCAACAAGGATTACAACCCGGAGTATTTCTACAACCGGTTGACTTCGCGTTCCAACATTGACTTGACGATTACTGAGGATTTGAAGCTGGGCATCGATATGGCTTACCGTTTTAGCCGCCAGAATCGTCCCGGAACCTACGACGGGCTCAGCTCAAATGCTGAAGGGCTGCGTCTCTTTGCCTTTTTCTACCGGAATGCCCCGCAGGCGTTTCCGCTGTTGAACCCCAACGGCAGTATGGCCGCTGCGGTGGGCGTGTGGCGGCAAAATCCGCTGGTCACCCTGGCCTACACCGGTTTCCGTACCGACTACGACAACCAGATGGAAACAACCTTTTCCTTGAATTACAATTTGCACAAATTGTTGAAAGGGCTCACCTTCGACGGGAAATTTTCGTACGACGTGGATTGGGGTAACTGGCGCGGGATGCAGTGGCGACCCTATATTTACAGCTACAACCCGGCCGACGGCTCTTACCTGCAGGGACTGGGAGCCGCGTTGCCCGAAACCAACTCGGCGCGTACCGCTCCTACCTATAATAAATATGGCGAAGCCGCCCTCCGCTACAAAAAAACGTTTGATAAAAAACACAATGTGTCGGCCGTTGCACTGGCCACCTACACCTCGGAATCTACGCCCACCGGAGGGGAATATTCGTATGTACCCCATATTTACCAGGCGCTGATTGCCCGGGCCAACTACGATTTCAAAAACCGCTATCTTTTTGAAGTTAACATGGGATACAACGGTTCCAACCGTTTTGCCGAAGGACATCGCTACCAGCTTTTCCCAGCAGCTTCTGTCGGTTGGGTGCTCACCGGCGAATCATTCATGCCGCAAGAAAGTATCCTGAATTTTGCCAAACTGCGGGCTTCGGTTGGTCAGGTGGGCAACGACAAGCTGGGCTCCTTCTCTTACTATTATAAATCGACCTACGTGAATGGTGCAGCCTATTCGTTTGGTTCAACGCACAACTCACGCATTACCGGTTTGATTGAAGGGCGAATGGCCAATGAGATGATCACCTGGGAAACCGCCACCAAATACAATGCGGGTTTCGACACCAAATGGTTCAACTCACAGCTCACCTTCAATGCCGATATCTTCAAGGAACACCGCACCGATATCCTGACCAACCCGCAACGTTTTATGGTGACATCGGGGATCAACGGGGTGGCTCCGGCCAACATCGGTGTGGTCGACAACCAGGGATACGAACTCGAGCTGGGCTGGGAAGGAAAAGTCAGAAACAACTTCACCTACTTTGCAAAGGCCATTTTTGCGAATGCCAAAAACAAGGTGGTGGAGATGAGCGAAGCGGCCAAACCTTACCGTTACATGTATTCGACCGGTCATCCGATCGGGCAGTTCATCGGGTACCAGTTCGACGGTTTTTTCAGTTCGTATGAAGAGATTGCCGCTTCACCCCAGCAATTTGGGCTGAGCAACCTTGCGCCCGGCGATATCAGATACAAAGACCTGAACAACGATGGGGTCATCGACCAGAACGACCAGTCGGCCATCGGTTACAGTCCTGTCCCCGAAATTACTTACTCGCTGCAGCTGGGCTGCGGATACAAAGGGTTTGACATTAGTGTGATGTTCCAGGGGGCTGCCCGCAGTTCGGTTTACATGGTGGGCGACCTGGGCTGGGACAACAGCTGGGGAAATTATTACGACAACCACATCAACCGGTGGACTCCCGAAACGGCAACCACCGCCACCTATCCGCGCTTCCAGCAGAAATCCGACGGGAACAACCAGAATTACTACGCCTCCGATTTCTGGCTGATCAACGGCGATTACCTGCGTCTGAAGAATATTCAGCTGGGCTATTCATTACCCAAAGCGTTGCTGAGAAACACCCCGTTGCAGTTTGTACGGTTCTATGCCAATGCTTTCAACCTGTTGACCTGGGATAAAGTGAAAAGAGTTGACCCGGAGTCCAATCCCGACAGAAATAACGGTCAGTTCTATCCGCAGCAGCGAATCATGAATTTCGGGGTAAATGTCACTTTCTAACGAAAAAACGAAGAAACAATGAAAAAGATATTAAAATACCTGTTGGGGCTTTTCCTGCTGGCAGGATGCGGATCCGAGGGGTTGATGGACAACACCGACCTGGATGAGCTCACTCCGGAGAAAATTTATACCGATGTGGAATACACCCGTAAAGTGTTGTACGA
>JARKOX010000016.1 GCA_029975525.1 Prolixibacteraceae bacterium
TCCACCATGTACAAAGGGTCGATCAATATGCAGACGCCTTTTTACTGGGCGGCTTCGTTCATCTTTATCTTTATGATTGGCGGACTTTCCGGCCTGGTGCTGGGGGCGCTGGCCACCAATATCTATGTGCACGATACGGCTTTTGTGGTGGCGCACTTCCATTACATCGTTTTTGGAGGGGTGGGATTTGCTTTTTTTGCCGCCATTCATTACTGGTTCCCCAAAATTTTTGGCCGGATGTACGATAAAAACTGGGCCAACACCGGCTGGCTACTCTTTTTTATCGGATTTGTTTCGCTGTACACTCCCATGTTTTATCTGGGAATGCAGGGAATGCCGCGCCGTTATTACGATTATCTCGAAGAGTTTCACGGCGGAAATATCCTCAGCACTTTTGGTTCGTGGATTTTGGCCACGGGGCTTGTTATTATTGTGGTGAACCTGGTCCGCTCGGCCCGGAAGGGGCCGCTTGCCGAAGCCAATCCCTGGCAGGGAAAGACGTTGGAGTGGACGGTGCCTTCGCCACCGCCGGCCGAAAACTTTTCACAAATCCCGGAGGTGGGAGAGAACGACGGTCCGTACAATTACAAATAGTAACTAACCTAACGCAGCATGGAACAAACTTTGCACGCGCAGCACGATCATTATGATCCCGAGGCATCAAAAATCGGGATGTGGCTGTTTATTTTTACCGAACTTCTGCTTTTTGGCGGTTTATTTATCATCTACTCGGTTTACCGCTATCTCAACCACGAGGCTTTTCACCTGGCAGCCGCGGAGCTGGATACCTTTATCGGGGCCGTCAACACCGTGGTGTTGCTGGTCAGCAGCATGACCATTGCCATGGCCACGTCGGCCGTTCAGCTGAAAAATTACCGGCTCACCCTGCTTTTGCTGGGAATTACGGTTTTTCTGGCGTTGGTTTTCCTGGGGAATAAATATTTTGAATGGGGAAAAAAGTTCGAGCATGGCATTTATCCCGGCTCCGACTACCTGAAGGAAAATTTCAGCCAAGGCGAGATTCTCTTTTTCGGGCTCTATTTTGTGATGACCGGATTACATGCCCTACACATCATCATCGGGATGATCTTTATTATTTGGGTGATGGTGAAGCTGGCCCGGAAAAAAATCCATTCCGAACGGTATGTCCTGCTTGAAAACAGCGGTCTTTACTGGCACCTGGTCGACCTCATCTGGATTTTTCTCTTTCCGTTGTTTTATCTCATTACCTAAATGATGAAAACCATGTCAAACGAAAAACACCATATCGTCCCCTTCCGGATTTATGTTTGGGTATTGCTGGCCTTGCTGCTGCTCACCAGTTCGTCGATCGCCATTACGCACATCGAACTGCGCGAATACACCGTGGCCGGGGCGCTTCTGTTTGCGGTTATCAAAACATTCCTGGTGATGTATTACTTTATGCACCTCAAGTTTGATAAACCGTACATCCGCCTGATGGTTGGAGCGGTGTTTGCCCTCTTTTTAATTGTGATCATTATTACCTTTTTGGATTATTTATACCGGTAACCATGTACAGTTCAGAAATAACACAGGCTTCAAACTTTGTAAAAGGGGTTGATTCGGCCTTCCTGCTTATTTTGGGGATCTCTTTTTTCTTCCTCATTTCGCTTACCCTGGTCATGTTGTGGTTTATTTATAAATACAACCACAAACGACACCCCCGGGCCGTACAGGTGGAGGGCAGCACGCGACTTGAACTTATCTGGACCATCATTCCGTTTTTACTCACCATGCTGATGTTCTACTACGGGTGGGCCGGCTGGAAACCGATGGGGAAAGCGCCCGAAGAGAGCATGCAGGTTACCGTTTATGGCCGGATGTGGAACTTCCTCTTCGAATACGAAAACGGCCGGAAATCGGACACCCTTTTCCTGCCCAAAGACCGGCCGGTTAAGCTTAACCTGAAAGCGCTCGATGTCATCCACAGCCTTTATATCCCGGCTTTCCGGGTAAAACAGGATATGGTTCCCGGCAAGGAGAACAATTTTATGTGGTTTGTCCCGCAGCGCGAAGGGACTTATGAGCTGTTCTGCACCGAATACTGCGGCCTCCAGCACTCCTACATGTACAACTATGTGAAGGTGCTCGAAGAGGAGGCTTTTCACGGATGGTATGCCGACACCGCCCTGGTGGCAGAGGCGGCAGTGGAGTCGCCTACCGCTTCGGGAAAAAGAATCATGCAGAATATTGGATGTTTTGCCTGCCATTCGATTGACGGAAGTAAGCTGGTTGGCCCTTCTTTTAAGGGACTTTATGGCCATTCGCAGATGGTGGTTTCGGGCAAGGAGAAGCGGGAGATAAAGGTTGACGACGCCTATATCCGCCGTTCGATTTACAACCCGAATGACGATGTGGTGGAGGGGTACAGTAAAGGGTTGATGCTTTCGTACCAGGGACAGCTGAGCGAAGATGATGTCAAGCTTATCATTGAATACCTGAAAACCATTCAATAGCACATGAAAGGGAGCGATTTGCCGAAGCTTGTCCTGGAGTTGGGGAAGGCCCGGATTTCTTTGCCGGTTGCCTTATCGGCGCTGGCCGGGTATGTTTTGCTGGAGGGAACTGTGGGGCTGGGAGGCTGGCTGCTGGCGGCAGGCGTTTTTTCGATGTCGGCCGGGTCGGCTACGCTCAACCATTTGCAGGAATACCGCCTGGATGCCCTGATGCCCCGCACGCAAAACCGTCCGCTCCCTTCCGGGAGAATTTCTGTAAAAGGTGCCTGGCTGGTAGCGTTGGGCTGGCTGGTTGCCGGCTCGTTGCTGCTGCTTGCCGTTCATCCGCCGCTGGCGCTCCTGCTGAGCTGGATGACGCTTCTGTGCTACAACGCCATTTACACCCCCTTGAAAAAAGTTACTGCTTTTGCGGTCATTCCCGGTTCGATGGTGGGGGCGCTGCCGCCCATGATCGGCTGGGCCGCTGCCGGCGGGAACCTGCTGGATAATCAGATTCTGCTGGTGGCCACGTTCTTTTTTATCGGACAAATTCCGCACTTCTGGCTGTTGCTGCTCATCTTCGGCGACCAGTACCAGCTGGCCGGTCTTCCGAGCCTGAACCGGATATTTTCTCCGGCGCAGATCAAACGCATCACGTTTACCTGGATTCTCACCACAGTCGCTTCGGCCTTGCTGGTTTTGTTTTACGTCATCTCCAACAGCATCCTCTTTTTTGTATTGCTGATTTATGTGTTTTACCTGCTTTTTTCGCTCACCTTTCGTTTTTTGCTTCAGCCCGAATTCTATCCCCGCCCCGCTTTCTTCCGGCTCAACCTGCTCTATCTTTTTATGATGTTTTTTATTATTGCGGAAGGGTTATTGCGGAGTCCGGCGTGATTGTTTCATACAAAACTCCTTCGCGCAAGGCAAAATCGGTTTGATAGATCCGCTGGATTCCTGTTTCCGAAATGATCTTTTCGATGAGAATCACGGCAGGAACAATCAGGTCGAGGCGCACCCGGTCCATTCCTTTCATGCTGAGCCGTTGCTGTCGGGTGGAGGAGAGCAGCTGTCGGACGATCCGGTAAAAAATATCCGGCGGAATCTCCTGTGCGGTTCGCTGTTTTTCGCCGGGGTTAACCTGATCGGCGATATCGGCCAGGGTGTCGAAGGCTCCCGAGCAGCCGATTACGGTTTGAACACCCAGCCGGCGGGCCTGCCGAATGGCGCTGGCATGGATGTTTTGCAGATAATCGGCCAGGATTGTGGTTTCGGCCGAAGTGAGCGGATCGGAAAGTGTAAAGCGGGAAACCACCCGCGACATTCCCGCCGGAAAACTCTCTTTCCAAAGTATCCGGTTGTGGTGCCCCAGGATTATTTCGTTGCTGCCGCCACCGATGTCGAGGATCATAACCGGCTCCGGAAGCTGCCGGAACGCCAGCAAAACCCCTTTGAAAATCAGTTCGGCCTCGCGGTCGCCCGTTACTATTTCGGGGAAGATGCCGGTCTCCAACCCGATTTTTTCGACCAGCTCTGTTTGGTTTTTGGCTTCCCGGACAGCAGAGGTGGCAATGATGGTGATCACCTCCGCTGCAAAGTTTCGCGAAAGCTGAACCTGTTTTTTGACCGCATCCGTTGCGCGCTGAATTCCCTCCCGGCTCAGCAGGTTTTCTGCAATCTTTTGATCTCCCAGCCGTACATACTCTTTGCTTTGCCGGATGATACGGCAGCGGCCGTCTGCCGCTTCTGCAAGCAGCAGGTTGCTGGTGTTGGTCCCCAAATCAATTACGGCAACTCTCATGCAGGCAAATGTAAAAATTTTGGAAAAGGGTTTTTCGTCAATCTTCTTTTAAGTCGATCGACATTTCAGCGTTGAACACGGGCAAAAGAAAAAAGCAAACCGACCGGTTTGCTTTTTTCTTGCTAAGTATCTGCTTAATAAAGAGGTTGCTGCTAACATTTAATGTTCGCCAGATTTCCTTTTTTAGAAACATTATTTACTTTGAAATCTGTCCATTTGTTTTGAGGATTGTTCAACTCTTTACATACCAGCTTTACCGTCCAGGTGTACTCCTGGCAGGCTTTCAGGTTCATGGTGGCCTGGGCTGTCTGGCCATTGTAACCCCATTCTTCCCCTAAACCTTCCGCCAAAGCTGATTGAGGAAAGGTAAATACCAGCTGAGCATTTACCATATCTTCTGCCGGAACGTACGTGAAGGTATAAGTCCCGTCTTCGTTGGCTTGATAATTAAAAGTTTCCTCGCAACCCTGGCAAACGCCAATTAAATTGTAAGAGGTTTCCAGTTTGGCATACTGGCCGCCACCTGTTCCGTTGAGGTTGTTTCTGTAAACCTCAATTGTTGCTTCTTTTAAGTCACAGGCTTTCCAGTCAGCGTCTAATAGAATTTCTTTTTTCCACGAAGTGGTGACTGCATTATTTACTTCAAAATTTCCGTTGAATTTTAAGTGTTTAAAGTCACAATTCTGCGAGGTGACTTCGTAGACAAGATGCGTTTCCGTATTGTAAACTTTGACGGTAACGGTTTTTGCCGGTGCAGTTGCATCAAAAGTGTGGGTGTATTCTTTCAGAAAATAATCTCCGGAGCCTGGCGTAATGCACACCGTGTTACATCCATCCTCCGGATAAGCTGCAGCCGATTTCAGCATCAGCTCCTGTTCTGCAACAGCCAGTTCATCGGTTTTCTGGCAGGAGAATAAAAGGGCAGTTCCCACGAGCACCGCACCCAATACAAGTAATAGTCCTTTTTTCATAGTCCCTTAATTTTTTAAGTGTTACATAGAATAATTAAATTGCTTTAAATCTTGAATGCAATAATTTTAAATCCATTGTTCGCATTATAAACACTAAGCGAGCAAAAAAGATCTACCTAAATGTAATAATAGTGTTTTATTTTTCTGCTGTTCTGAGAAAATTTAATTAAATGTAGAAATGATGATTTAACGGTAGCCGATTTTCTTCGAAACAGAAAAAATGAGGGGTTGAATATCGTAGAAGAGTGGGGTGAAATTGGACTAAAAACTGTTTCAGTTTGCGCAGCAGCATGAATCTGAAAAAATCCGGTCATCTTGTTGTTGTGCTGACTTTCAGCCATTTTTTCATTATTTTTTGCTGCTTTCTGTAAAAAGTTCCGCTGTTTTTTCGTATAGCCCGACAAACTGGCGGCAACTGGCTGGTGGTTTTGTTTTTGTGCAGATCAGGTGGATTTAAAAAAGAGATCAGATGAACTTCAACAATTTTACCATAAAGTCGCAGGAGGCGTTGCAACACGCCTTCCAGGTGGCGCAGGGGAACAACCAGCAGGCCATCGAAACCGGCCATTTGCTGAAAGGGTTGATCCATGAGGCTGAGAGTGTCGTGATGTTTCTTTTTCGAAAGATGGGGGTAAATACCAACATGCTGCAGCAGACGCTCGATAAAATCATTGAATCGTATCCGCGGGTGACGGGAGGCGAACAGTACCTCTCTTCGTCGGCCAACCGCACCTTGCAAAAGGCGTTGGGGCTGGCGCAGGAGATGGGCGACCAGTTTGTGTCGGTCGAACATATTTTGCTGGCCCTGCTCGATGCCGGGGATTCGGTCAGCCAGATGCTGAAAGACAGCGGCGTTCAGAAAGAGGAGCTGAAAAAGGCGGTCAGCGAACTGCGCAAAGGGTCGAAGGTAGACTCGCAAACTGCCGAAGACCGCTTCAATTCGCTCAACCGGTTTGCCATCAACCTGAACGAAATGGCACGCTCGGGTAAACTCGACCCCGTAATTGGGCGGGACGATGAAATTCGCCGGATCCTGCAAATTTTGTCACGCCGCACCAAAAACAACCCGATTTTGATTGGCGAGCCTGGAACCGGGAAAACCGCAATTGCCGAAGGTTTGGCACACCGGATCATCCGCGGCGATGTGCCCGAAAACCTGAAGTCGAAACAGATCTTTTCACTCGACATGGGGGCGCTGATTGCCGGCGCCAAATACAAAGGCGAGTTTGAAGAACGGCTGAAAGCCGTGGTGAACGAAGTGGTTAAGTCGAATGAAGAGGTGGTGCTGTTTATCGACGAGATCCACACGCTGGTGGGCGCCGGAAAAAGTGAGGGCGCCATGGATGCCGCCAATATCCTGAAACCGGCTTTGGCCCGCGGCGAGCTGCGCGCAATCGGCGCGACCACGCTGGCCGAGTATCAGAAATATTTTGAGAAAGACAAAGCGCTCGAACGCCGTTTTCAGATCGTACATGTGGATGAGCCCGACACGCTCAGCGCCATTTCCATCCTCCGCGGATTGAAGGAGCGTTATGAAAATCATCACCGGGTGCGGATCAAAGACGACGCCATTATTGCGGCGGTAGAGTTGTCGCAGCGCTACATCTCCGACCGTTTTCTGCCCGATAAAGCGATCGACCTGATGGACGAGGCGGCTGCCAAGTTGCGGCTCGAAACCGATTCGGTTCCCGAAGAGCTGGACGAAATCGAACGCCGTATCAAACAGCTGGAAATCGAGCGGGAAGCTATTAAGCGGGAAAAAGATGAAAAAAAGCTGTCGCAGCTGAGCGAAGAGATTGCCAACCTGAAGGAGGAGCAATCGAAATACCGTGCCCGCTGGCAGTCGGAAAAATCGGTCCTCGATGCGATTCAGAAGAATAAATCGGAAATCGAAGAGATGCGCCTGGAGGCTGAACAGGCCGAACGCCAGGGCGATTACGGCCGGGTGGCCGAATTACGCTACGGCCGCATTCGGGAGAAGGAGAGTGAGATTGAACAGCTGAAAAAGGAGCTGTCGCAGATTCATGCCGGCGGAAGCCTGATCAAAGAGGAGGTCGACGCCGAAGATATTGCCGAAGTGGTTTCGCGCTGGACCGGCATTCCGGTAGCCCGGATGATGCAGAGCGAACGGGAAAAGTTACTGCACATGGAAGCCGAACTGCACAAGCGGGTGGTGGGGCAGCACGAAGCAATTGCGGCGGTGTCGGATGCTGTGCGCCGCAGCAGGGCCGGCCTGCAGGATGAAAAACGGCCGATTGGTTCGTTTATCTTTCTGGGAACCACCGGCGTGGGAAAGACCGAACTCGCCAAGGCGCTGGCCGAGTACCTGTTTGACGATGAAAATATGATCACCCGGATTGACATGTCGGAATACCAGGAGAAATTTTCGGTAACCCGGCTGATCGGCAGCCCCCCGGGATATGTCGGTTACGATGAGGGAGGACAGCTGACCGAAGCCGTCCGGCACAAACCTTATTCGGTGGTCCTTATTGACGAAATTGAAAAGGCACATCCCGACGTGTTCAACGTGTTGCTGCAGGTGCTCGACGATGGCCGTCTGACTGACAACAAAGGACGGGTGGTGAATTTTAAAAATACGATCATCATTATGACCTCCAACCTGGGGTCGCACCTGATTCAGGAGAACCTGGCACACCTGACTGCCGACAATGCCGGAGAGGTCATTGAGCGGACGCGCGAGGAGCTGCTGGAGCTGCTGAAACGGACCATCCGCCCCGAGTTCCTCAACCGGATCGACGACACGATTATCTTCACACCGCTGTCGCGCGATGAGGTGAAACAGATCGTTCGCCTGCAATTCGACCGGATCACGGAACGGCTTACCCGGCAGGATTTTGAGGTCCGGATTACCGAAGCCGCTGTCGATTGGCTGGCAACCGTGGGCTACGATCCGCTCTTTGGCGCCCGCCCCGTCAAACGGTTGTTGCAGAAATATGTACTGAATGAGTTGTCGAAGAAAATTCTTTCCGGAAACCTTGAGCAAGGAAAAATCATCTGGATTGATGTGGCCGAGGAAGAGTTGATCTTCCGGAATTAAGAAACCGGATTTCCGGGAATAAAAAAGCCGCGGGGTTGTTGAACCATGCGGCTTTTTTTATGTATTGTGCAGATTAATAGCGATGAGTTGAAGTCCGGCACATCGGCGTTTGGGCTTGGAAATTAGTTTCAAATCGCTGCACGAGGAATTTTTACTTAACCGGATTGGTTTTTACGATTCGAGATAAGTCCGATTTACCTTGTGAAACGTGGGAGAGCCGATCGGTTGTTTTAACTTGAAGGAGTCCCGCAAAGGGCAGTGAGGCACACTCAGCACCGGGGTATTTTATCCTGATGTTTTCAACGTGTTGATAGTTTGGATCGTAGGCTGAATGGACAGCGGTAAATTTTGATTGCCTCTTTGTTGAGCAGTGGGATAGCTGTTGTTAGATTAAAGATTACCTGCCATTGGACTGGACACATTTTATCTGAATCAATAAAAAGAATATCTGATTTTGAAGAAATGCATCAAAAGCTTTTGCCATTTTTATCCTATCCTAATAAATTGAACTTAACATGAAGAAACTGAAACGTTTTTTAATCATCTCAATTTGTTTGATTTTTATTGAATCTGCTGCAAATGCTCAATCGTTGGTTTCCCCCGCTGCTCCCGGTTTTGATGTGGTTTGCACCGACATTCCGCACGGAAAAATCGACACCATCAGTTACAACTCCACCACCGTTGGAACAACCCGGCAGGCGCTGATTTACACGCCTCCCGGTTATTCAACGAACCAAAAATACCCGGTGCTTTACCTGCTGCATGGTATTGGCGGCGACAAAATGGAGTGGCTGAACGGCGGTCATCCTGAAGTGATTCTCGACAACCTCTACACTGCAAACAAAGTGGAACCGATGATTGTGGTAATGCCCAATGGCCGCGCCATGAAAGACGACCGCGCCACTGGGAATATCTTCGACCGCGAAAAAGTGGAAGCTTTTGCCACCTTCGAAAAAGATTTGCTCAACGACCTGATTCCGTACATCGAAAAAAACTATCCGGTTTTGACCAACCGCGAAAGCCGCGCCATTGCCGGTTTATCGATGGGGGGCGGGCAGTCGCTCAATTTTGGGTTGGGCAACCTCGACAAGTTTGCCTGGGTGGGCGGATTTTCATCGGCGCCAAATACCAAAAAGCCCGAAGAATTGGTCCCCGATCCGGCAAAAGCAAAACAACAACTCAAACTGCTGTGGCTTTCGTGCGGCGATAAAGATGGCCTGATCAATTTCAGTAAACGCACCAGCGACTATCTGGAAGCAAACAGCGTTCCCCATCACTATTTGATTATACCCGACGGTGGGCACGATTTTAAAGTTTGGAAACTTAGCCTGTACAATTTTGCACAGTTACTGTTTAAAAATTAAACCTTTAAAAATGAAGAAATTAAAAATAATAATCCGAAGAGGCAAAAAAAATCTATGGACGTTAATTTTTACAGCCTTATTTTCGATGCCGGCATTCAGCCAGACAGCCAATTCGCCCGTCTTTATCAACTTTGTGTACGAAGGCAACGACCAGGTTTATACCGACAACCCGTTGAAACCAGGCGAATTTTACAACCCCATTTTACAGGGCTGTTATCCCGACCCGAGCATCACCCGCAAAGGCGATGATTATTACTTAGTGACTTCCACTTTTGCCATGTTTCCGGGAGTGCCGATTTTTCATTCCAGAGATTTGGTGAACTGGACACAAATCGGCCACGTGCTCGACCGCAAATCACAGTTAATCGTTCACGATTGCGGAATCAGCGCCGGAATTTATGCGCCATCCATCAAATACAACCCATACAACGACACCTTTTACATGATTACTACCCAGTTTTCGGGCGGTTTCGGTAACATCGTGGTAAAAACCAAAGATCCGCTGAAAGGCTGGAGCGACCCGATAAAACTGGCATTCAACGGAATCGACCCGTCTATTTTTTTTGATGACGACGGAAAAACTTACGTGGTACACAACGATGCACCCGACCGGGGGAAAGAACTCTACAACGGCCACCGGGTGATCAAAGTGTGGGAATACGATCTTGAAAAAGATCAGGTAATTGCCGGAACTGACAAAATTATCGTGGATGGTGGCGTTGACCTTTCGAAAAAACCGATTTGGATTGAAGCGCCGCATATTTATAAAAAGAACGGAAAATATTATCTGATGTGTGCCGAAGGCGGAACAGGCGGTTGGCACAGCGAGGTGATTTTTGTGAGCGACAACCCGAAAGGCCCGTACACTCCGGCACCCGGCAACCCGATTTTGACTCAACGCCATTTTCCGCGTGAACGGGAAAACAAAGTGGACTGGGCCGGTCATGCCGATTTGGTTTTGGGTCCCGATAACAAAACATATTACGGCGTTTTTCTGGCTGTTCGCCCAAACGAAAAACAGCGGGTGAATACTGGCCGCGAAACTTTTATTTTGCCGGTGGATTGGTCGGGCGAGTTTCCGGTTTTTGTCAACGGACTGGTACCGATGGAACCCAAACTGAAAATGCCTTCCGGAGTCACTGAAAACAAAGCCGGGAAAGAGGGCTTTTTCCCCAACGGTAATTTCACTTTTGCCGATAATTTCAGCGCTGAAAAGCTGGATTTCCGCTGGATTGGACTGCGTGGCCCTCGCGAAGATTTTATTTCAACGTCAAAACAAGGGCTGAAAATCAAACCGTTTGATGCCAACATCAAAGAGGTAAAACCAACATCAACCTTGTTTTACCGACAGATGCACAAAACTTTTTCGTTTACCGCAACTGTTGATTACAAACCTGCTTCGGAAAAGGATTTGGCCGGAATGGTAGCACTGCAAAGCGAGCGGTTCAACTATGTTTTTGGCATCACCAAAAAGGGAGCTGATTATTACATTCTGCTTGAACGGACTGCCGGAAAACTCAGGAGTCGTGAAACAGAATCGAAAATTGTGGCCAGCGCCAAAATCGACCTCAGCAAACCAGTGCGGTTGCAGGTTTCGGCAAAAGGCGACGATTACCAGTTCAGCTACTCCACCAACGGAACCGACTTTGTGAACCTGGGCGGAACCGTTTCGGGCGATATTCTGTCAACCGATGTAGCCGGAGGTTTTACGGGGTGTTTGCTTGGATTGTATGCAACTTCGGCTAACAATGCTGTGCCGGAATAAAATCGATGAAAATGAAGCAGTTTAAAAATGGTATTTTTTTTCAGGTGTTGTTTTTCCTGCTTTTCCTGAATGCAGGGTACTCGCAGGTTCAGCGGGCAAAAAATCCCGTGATTTTTGCTGATGTTCCTGATTTGTCGATGATTCGCGTGGGCGATTCGTATTACATGAGCAGCACCACCATGCACATGGCGCCGGGCGTGCCCATCATGAAATCGAAGGATTTGGTGAACTGGACGATCGTCAGTTATGCTTACGATACGCTGGCCAATGTGGATGCGATGAACCTCGTGAACGGTAAAAGCACCTATGGCAGAGGGACGTGGGCAAGCTGTATCCGTTATCACAACGGAATGTACATTGTTTCCACGTTTGCACAAACCACCAACAAAACCTACATCTACAAAACAAAGGACATTGAAAAGGGGCCGTGGGAGAGAATTACTTTCTCGCCGGCGTATCACGACCACACGCTGTGTTTCGACGATGACGGGAAGATTTACATCATCTGGAGTGTGCGGAAACTGATGATTGCCGAAATGAAAGAGGACCTTTCCGGAGTAAAGGAAGGAACAGAGCGGGTTTTGATTGAAGATGCCAACGCGCCCGTCGGTAAAAATGTGGGGCTGGGTGAAGGTTCGCAGCTTTTTAAGGCAAACGGCAAATACTACCTGTTTAATATTGCGTGGCCGCGCGGCGGAATGCGCACGGTGGTGGTACACCGCGCCGACAATATCAATGGTCCGTGGGAAGGCAAAGTCGCATTTCAGGATCAGGGTGTGGCGCAGGGAGGCATGATTGATACGCCCGACGGAAAATGGTTTGCCTACCTGTTCCGTGATTATGGCGCAGTGGGCCGTATTCCGTACATCGTACCCATGAAATGGGAGGATGGCTGGCCGGTTATTGGTGTTGACGGAAAAGTGCCCGAAACGCTTGATTTGCCAGCCAACAAAAGTCTGATTCCCGGTATTGTGAATTCGGACGAGTTTACCCGCAAAAAAGGCGAACCGGCGTTGCCGCTGGTTTGGCAGTGGAACCACAACCCCGATAATTCGCTGTGGTCAGTTACCGAACGAAAAGGCTTTCTGCGACTGAAAACCGGCCGCATCGACAGCCTTTTCCTGAAATCCCGAAATACCTTGACCCAACGCACTTTTGGCCCGGTTTGTTCCGCAACCACAATGCTCGATGCGTCAGGAATGAAAGACGGAGATTTTGCCGGGCTGACCGCTTTGCAGCGAAAATTTGGACAGGTAGGAGTTAAAATCGTGAACGGGCAGAAATACATTTTCATGGTCAGCAACAAAACTGATCAGCCTACCGAATTGCAAAGTCTTCCACTTTCGCAAAACAAGGTTTACCTGAAAATTGAATGTGATTTCAGGAACAGAACCGATGTTGCCAGTTTCTTTTACAGCCTCGACGGAAAAGCCTGGACGGTGATTGGCGGTCCGCTTAATATGGAATACACGTTGATGGAGCATTTCATGGGCTACCGTTTCGGACTGTTTAACTACGCAACGAAAGAACCCGGCGGCTTTGCCGATTTCGATTGGTTCCGCATAAATGACAAAATTCAAGAAAGATAATTGTAATGATTTCAAGATGAGAAAATTGATTTTTGGATTGTGGGCAGGGAGACCTGTTTTGTCGCCAGAATGAATACTCACCGAAATTTGACAAAAATCGCTTGGCTTGTATCCACAGCTTCCTTTTCAATGCCGATGGCACCATTCAGAAAGTGGTGTCAATATTTCCGTGGCGTGGGAACTACTGGCGCTGACGAAAAAATTGTTGGAAGTTGCAAAGACAAATCTTGCCAATACTACATCGGGTAAAAATGAAAGCCTTGGCCGGCACTTCTCCCTCTGATTTCATCAGGATTGTCAGGCTGAATTACGCTTTGCAACTGTTGAAAAGTCGAAGATATTCGGTTGCCGAAATCAGCGAATTTACCCGTGTTGCTATTCTGGTACACTCTTTTAAAAAACACTTTCAGCAATCACCGGCTGATTGGAGTAGATAGGCGTATTGGCTTGATAATGTTTTTGTTAAAAACTGCTTCCATCGCTTCAGTATCTACTCCATTTCAACTTATAGCATCGGTAACCGATTATCCTCCAACCTTCATTTCAAATCTTCACTTCATTTTATCTTCCGGAAAAATGAAAAAACAGGACCTGATTTTTAATTGCCCGTAATCGTTTTCCGGACAACATTGTAGGAGCGGTCGTAGGAGATCACATTCAGTCCGTAATTCATATAACCGCCGTTGGAGTTGTATCTTTTGAAATGGTAATTTCCCTGTGCCAGTTCCACTTGCAGGTAGGGGAGACAACCGGTAAAATTCCGGCCATAGCTTTGCAGCGCCGATACAAAATAGAAAGTAACATCGTACCCCTGAATGCTGAACTGGTTGGGTTCGGTTTTGAAGTTTTCGCGGAATTTGCGGGTAAACGAACGGGTTACCGGCGACTTGTAATCGATCCAGTAGGGCGCCAGGTACTCCAGTTGCACATTGTGCAAATGCTCCTGGTCAATACTTTCAAACTGGGTAAAACGGTTGGTGGCCAGCAGGGTGATCCTGAAGTCGCCCGCCAGGTTGTTCAGGTTTGAAAGGGCCACGCTCACGTCGCCTTCGTTGGCCGAAGGGATGATCACAACATTCTCCCGGTCGGCCGAAAGAATGGAACGCAGGCCGGCAACGCCCTGCCCTCGCAGGTCGTAAGTGTGAAACGAACTCTTCCCGTTTTGTGCTGAAATCTTTTCTTTGACCTGGTTGATCAGCGTTGCTTCGGGAGTCCCTTCGAAGCTTCCCATCCGCAGGGCTACAAAGTTGGCGCCGGCATACTCTTTTGCCGCATATTCGGCAGTTTTTCGGATGATGTAGTCGCGGGTGGGGTTTATCTGGAAAAACCACGGGTTGTTTTGGGTATTGTCGGAAGCCGACGAAAGCGGCGAGATCATCGGAATCTGGTTGCGGGTAGCATATTCTGAAGCCTCTTTTTGTTCCTGGGGAAAGATCGGGCCGATGATCAGGTCGGCGCCGCGGAGCTGGTCTTTGGCAATGAGCTGCCGCACTTTCGAAGCTTTTTGTTCGGTGTCGAAAACCGAAAGTTTAACCCGCACACCTGTTTTTTGCAGCGAATCGACCGCCAGCAGGACCCCCTCATAAAAATGGATGAAGTTTTCACTGCTGCCGTAAAATTTCCGGGACGATGCAGTTTGCTGGGGCACCACCGTCGAGTCGGGTTTTTGCGTTTCGGGCGCGCTCTCCGCAGTCAGCGGGGTTGCTGAACTGTTCAGGGCAAAATTGTCTTCAATAAAAAGGGGCAGCAGCAGGGCAATGTGGACCGACTCATTATTCCCCGAAAAATGTTGACGGGGAAGACAGCCGGCCGGAACCTGCCGGCCATTGCCGCCTGGCTCGGTTTCAGCTGAAATCTCTTCGCGGGCTTCGTGACGTTTTTCAGGCATTGTGGCCGCAACAGACTCTGTGGCGCTGATGGCATTTCCGGTTGGAATCCGGATGGTCTTTCCGGCCGGAAAGGAGGATTGCAGCTGGGGATTCAGCTCCACCAGCTGATCGGCCGAAACATTGTATTTCCGCGAAATGGAGAAAAGGGTTTCGCCCGCCGAAATGGTATGCTGAATAAAATTGTCGCTGGACGGGGCTGTTTTGGGGGTGGCTGGCGCCGGTTCGTTGCTGCCCGGCAAAACCAGGCTCATGCCCGATTTCAGGGTTTTGGCTTCCGGATTGAGCGCCAGGATATCGTTGATGGAGCAGTTGTAGCGGCGGGAGATGGAAAAGAGGGTTTCGCCCGGTTGTACCAGGTGGGTGGACTGTTTGGCCGGAGAAGTTTCGGCCTTTTCGACAGGCGGCGCCGGAACAGTCGTGCGGGAGGCTGCCGTGCCGGTCCACTGCGGAATCCGGAGAATGTCGCCCTTCCGGAGCTGGGTCATCCCCGGATTGTATTGAAAAATCTGGTCAATTGCCACGTTGTATTTCCGTGAGATAAAATAGAATGTCTCCTTGCGTTGCACCTTGTGTTCGATGAAATGGTCGGGGGCAGCCGGAGTGGCGGAGGCCACTGCACCGGCCACCGGTTCTCCTTCTGCCGGAATTCGGAGCACCTGCCCGGCTTTCAGTCCGTTTACCAGTTGTGGATTGTTCTGCAGCAATACCGAAGTTTCCACATTGTATTTTTTCCCGATAGAAAAAAGCGTTTCACCCGATACCACCTGGTGCTGGATGAATTTTTTGCCGGCGGGTTTTTCCTGAGCGGAGAGGGGGACCAAAGCGGTTAAAAAGAAAAGACTTACCCAAACAAGGCGAATTAATCTCATTTTCTGCATTTTTGATTTCAAAATATCTTCCGATAATTCCGCGTCAAAAGTAATAAAACTTGCCCATCCGTTTCAGATAACGTTTCGAATGGCTGTTAATTTTACCAAATTTTAAGCGATTATCAGCGAGATGAACCCTATTTTGGTTTTGTAGATCAATGTGCTTAAGATATCTTTGCCACAAGTTTTTTAAACAGGAATATGCAGGAAAAAATTCTGATTCTCGATTTCGGCTCGCAGTACACGCAGCTGATTGGCCGTCGCATCCGCGAATTGAACGTTTATTGTGAAATCCACCCGTTTAACCACTTTCCGGAGCCTGACGAAAGCATCCGGGGAGTGATCTTGTCGGGCAGCCCTTTTTCGGTCCGTGATGGCAATGCCCCGCGTCCCGATCTGTCGAAAATCAAAGGGAAACTGCCATTGTTGGGCATCTGTTACGGAGCGCAGTATATGGCCCACCATCTGGGCGGCGAAGTGGCTCCCTCCAGTTCGCGCGAATATGGCCGCGCCAAGCTGGGGTTCATTGACCACGAAAGTACGCTGTTCCGCAACGTCAGCCCGCATTCGCAGGTGTGGATGTCGCACGGGGATACCATTGTAAAGCTGCCGTCCAACTACCGGGTGATTGCCTCCACCGAAGATGTGGACTATGCCGCCTACAAGGTGGACGACGAAAACACCTACGGTATCCAGTTTCATCCGGAAGTTTACCACACGGTCGAAGGGAAACAGCTGCTTCAGAATTTTATTGTAGACATTTGCGGCTGCAGGCAAAACTGGACTCCGGCGTCGTTTGTCGAAACTACGGTGAAGGAGTTGCGCAAAAAACTGGGGAACGACCGCGTAGTCCTTGGTCTGTCGGGTGGCGTCGATTCGTCGGTCACCGGTTTGCTGCTGAACAAGGCTATCGGGAAAAATCTGACCTGTATTTTTGTGGACAACGGCTTGCTCCGGAAAAACGAGTTCGAATCGGTGCTGCATTCCTACAAAGATCTTGGCCTCAATGTCATTGGCGTCGATGCACGGAAGAAGTTCTGGGACGACCTGCGTGGCGTTACCGACCCCGAGCAGAAACGAAAAATCATCGGCCGCAATTTTATCGAAGTTTTCGATGATGAAGCCCACAAAATCACAGATGTGAAGTGGCTGGCCCAGGGAACGATCTACCCCGACGTGATCGAGTCGGTTTCGGTAAACGGTCCGTCAGTTGTGATAAAATCGCACCACAACGTGGGTGGGCTTCCCGAAAAAATGAAACTAAAAATCGTGGAACCGCTCCGGCTGCTCTTTAAAGACGAGGTGCGCCGGGTGGGAACAGCCCTGGGGATGGATCCCGAATTGTTGGGCAGGCATCCGTTTCCCGGTCCCGGCCTTGGGATCCGGATACTGGGGGATATTACC
>JARKOX010000017.1 GCA_029975525.1 Prolixibacteraceae bacterium
AGTAATAATTGTCGGTAGAGCCACCTGTCATGGGGTGGATAACCCGGATAAATTCCGCGTTGTACTGATCAACAAAGAAGAAATGATTGACGCGTCCCAGCCACGGAGTGGTGGGTTTGCCTTCGGGCTGATATTTTCCGGCCGTCCATTCGTTCCAGTCGTTGATGTATAAAAATTCGGGATTGGCGGCAATCGCTTCGTCCCACCGTTCCTGAAAATAGATGCCATATTCTTCCGGATGTTCCACCGTTTTGCCCAGCCACGGTACATAGGCAGGTTCCGGCATATCGTATTCATTCAGTTTAGGTTCGCCATGTTCCCGGGACCACGACTTGCCAACCCCCATGTTTTCACGGGTCATGGTCACCGGATGCTGAGCCGGAGTAACCGCAGCCTGTTCCCGTTTGCCCTGGTGAGTCGACAATAATTCTTCAGGTTTCATGGCTTTCACTTTCGGATCGGCCATGCTATAGCCAAAACTCCAGTTATCCTCGGTTCCGACAAAGCGTTTTCCGCCCCATTCGTAATACCCCCACCACATGGTGCGAAGGGTAAAGAAGTTCTTCACTTCCTTCGTATAATCTTTATAAAATTCCTCGGCATAGTCAGGGTCGCCGTAATGCGGGTTTTTCGGATCGGTTTTGGCTGCCGGATCGTAGTGCGGATTGGGATTTTTTACCCCCACACCATTTGCGTCGATTGAAGGATTGCCATTGTACAACAATAGCGGTTTTTCATCCCAGTAAAACCAGAGATCTTTAAATTTTTCCTGTTTGTAAATACGGTCATATAAATCCTGAACCACGGTAATCACTGGTCCGTTGAAAGCCCAAAAAATGAATTTTGGCACCTTATTCCCTTCGGCTTCCATCTTTTGCATGGTACTAAAAGTCACGTCCCATTCATCCCAATAACGAACGGCATTGGTGACATCCATTACCAGGACATCGACCCCGGCGTCGGCCAGCATCGACATGTCTTTCCGGATCACGTACTCATCCTGACTAAGGAAATACCCCATCTCAGGTTCACCCCAGTGATACGAGCCTTCGGTCCAGAGGGGATGCCTGGCATCGAGACGGGCCTTGGGGTCAGCATTCAGAATTTTGGTGACATCGGCCTGATACGGACTTTTAAAACCGGTATGATGTCCCTGGGTATGCCAGGTAATGTAAAAGATCCCGGTCACCCGGCGCTGGTCTGTCCTGACCGGCCCAACTTCGTTAAAATCGGGCATCGAACGGCCAAGCGCATCGTTTGCCACCCAGGTATCCGGATAAATGTCGCGGTAATAATTTTCTTCTGCAGGAGTTGAAGATACTGAAATGTTTCTGGCAACCTTTTTATTTTTGACAAAGCCAGAAGTAACCGCTAAGGTCAGAGATAGCACAACGACAAGCATAAAGCTTGGTTTAAAAAATGGTTTGTTGGTCATAATTCGTTTGGTTAAAAATCTAAAATTATCATGAAGGGAATAGAGAAAGGACAGACTCACTTTCTGCTGTTCCCGAAAATCATTGTCCTGAACTTGTTCGGGATCCATCGGAGACAGAATCCCGAAACCAAGTTCTTACGGACAGAGCTAATCCTTGCGCGAATTTCTCCGGGAACCTATTCACTCATATTGAACGCCGGTGATCAGAACCGGGCCAAACAGGCCGGAAGGTTGCAGGGGACTGTCGACCTTGTAGGGATTGACCGGACACCAGGTCTTGCGCTGGTCTTCGGGCAATTTCAAATCGCCAATCAACCGGTTCACCCACGTATTGACCAACTCGATCTTCAACTCGTTCTCGCCAATTTTTACAAAGGGGGTAATGTCGAGCTGGTAAGGAGCGGTCCACAAGCCTCCCACGTAGTTGCCGTTGACCGTAACTTTGGCCATGGCGGTGAAACTACCCAGATCAATCACTATCTTCTGGCCT
>JARKOX010000018.1 GCA_029975525.1 Prolixibacteraceae bacterium
CAGGTGGTAAAGTTCCGGGTTCGAGCCGTCGGTATTGACCAGGAGTTTGTAGTCACCCTCCCGAATGGCGACATCGGGCAGGTCAACCTGGTTGGCTTTGGTCAGTTCGGGCGGACGTTGCCACATCACCGGCTGTTTGCGTATCGGTTGCACATGCCCCAGCAGTGCCTGGCTCATGTCGAGTCCGTCGTATTTTACCCCTTTGGTTTTTTGTGCTCCGGCAATGGAGATAAAGGAGGTCGGCAGGTCCATCCCGGCCACTACCGTAACCTCATTGAGGGTTCCCTGTCGTTCCCCGGGAATCAGTTTCGGACTCCAGACAATGAGCGGTTCGCGGATGCCCCCTTCAAACAGGTTCCCTTTGTGGCCCCTGAAGTTTCCGGCCGATCCCACATTCCGGGCAGGTCCGTTGTCGCTGGTCAGCACGATCAGGGTGTTGTTTTTCAGCTCCGGGTTTTCGCGGATGTAGTCGAACAGGCGGCCCAGCTGGATATCCAGCTCTTTGATGACGCCGCGGTACAGGTCCGGCGTTTTCCCGTTTCCACGCAAGTGGCGGGGCGGCTCCAGCGGGGTGTGCACATCGTCGGGCCACAGGTTAATGAAGAACGGCTTTTGTGCTTCCCGGGCATTTTCAATCGCCTGAACGACCCGGTTTACATAGGTTTTGGTAAAATCTTCCCGTTTAATCCAATGTATATCGCCGCGGCCCAAAGCAGCCGACATCTTTTCGAGGCCGCGGGTGCTGTCTTTCATCCCGAGGGTTTCAAATGTGGCGAGGTATCGTTCGCCAATCCCTTCGAACTGTGTCACCGATTCGTTGAAGCCGTATTCCCGGATGTAGGGAACGTCGCCGATGTCGCGTCCGCCGCCCATGTGCCACTTCCCGATGTGGGCGGTGTAGTAGCCTGCTTCCTGCAGGTTGCGGGCCACCGACGGGGCGCTTTTATCCAGAAAGTCTTTGATTCCCCTGCGTTCATTGGCTTTTTTATCATTGATAAAGGAGGTAATCCCCCAGCGGGTGGGATATTGTCCGGTGGTTACAGCTACCCGCGACGGAGAGCAGATCGGTGCATTCGAATAGTACTGGCTGAAACGGATTCCTTCGTTGGCCAGCCGGTCGATGTTGGGGGTTTCAACCGTTTTGTTCCCATAACATCCCAGATCGCCATATCCCATGTCGTCGATGAAAACAAACAGGATGTTGGGAAGTTCCTGCCCGAACATGGCTTTTGATAAAGTGGTCAGAAAAGCCACACAGATGAATAAAATTTTTTTCATAAGGTTTTGTTTTTTAATGTCACCCGCCCTGCCTGCAGGCCGAGTGGAAATTTGCGCGACGGGAAAAACCCTTTCGGGTGTTTCCGGGCTTCATGCTCCTTTCATCCGAAAATCATCTTTTGTGTAAGACCGGATAAACCCGCATGGAAGTTGGTATCCGCAGTTATCTTTTCAACGGACATGCCCGTTTGCTATTTTACAGCGGTACGCCTGCTCCCGGAAGCAGCCGGAGTTTGTTAACCCCCCGCGTTTTCAAAGATCGGAAAAGCGCCGGTTTTCGGTTATTATCCATGTTCCGAAGGTTAGCATTATTGTTTTATTTAGGCTTCTGCCGCATCGTTGCCTGTTTTTAGCTGCTCATTTCTGAAATCGGAAGGGGAGAGATTGAAAACTTTTTTAAAGGTGCGGCTGAAATAATTGGGGTCGTTGAACCCAACCTGGTAAGCAACTTCCGCCATGGTGAGTTCCGGATTTTCGATCAGGATTTTCTGTGCTTCACGCAACCGGATGGTATTGATGAATTCGGTAGTGCTCAGATCGAGGATCTGCTTGAGTTTGGTGTGCAGCAAGGTTCTGCCGATGCCCAGTTCGGCAGTCAGCAGGTTGATGCCGAAGTCGGGATTGTCGAGGTTAGCGTGGATAATGGCGGTAATCCTTTCAATAAATTGCTGGTCCCGGTTTTTCAACGGGTGTTCGATTTCCAGCTGTCCGAACTGAATGAAATGCTTTTTGAGGTTCTCCTTGGAGGTCAGAATGTTTTTAATCTGCAATTCCAGTTCGGAAAGAAGGAAAGGTTTGGGCAGATAGACATCGGCTCCGACTTCGAGGCTCTCCATCCGCGATTCGATATCCGATTTTGCGGTCAGCATAATCACCGGAATGTGGCAGTAGTCAAACTCGGATTTCAGTTTTTTGCAGAGGCTGATACCGTCCATCTGGGGCATCATCAGGTCGGTTACAATCAGGTCGGGAACCTTTTTCTGAATCAATTTCCACGCTTCCAGACCATTGGGCAGTGCAACAGTTTTGTATTTTTCTCTGAAATGGCTGCAGAGAAATTTCAGAAACTCCTTGTCGTCTTCCACAAAATAGATTTCGAAATCTGTCTTTTCATTATCGTCCGATATTTCCGGGCTCTCCTGCCAGGACTGGATCATCAGGTTTTCAATGATATTGGTGTTGTGCGGGATGATATCCGGAGCCGGCGTCGATTCGGCTTCCTCCTGGCAGGGAAGTTTGACAATGAACGAAGTACCCATACCGGGGCTGCTTTCCACCCGGATAGTGCCGTTCAGGAATTTCACCAGGCTTTGCGTAAGCGCCAGTCCGATGCCACTGCCCTGGTAACCATTTTGTTCCTCTTCAATTTTATAAAACAGGTTGAAAATCTTTTCGATCTGCTCCTGGTTCATTCCGGGGCCGGTGTCCGAAACGGTGAGGATGAGGAAAGTCTGGTCTGCCTCTCGCGTGGTCTCAATCCGCAAGGTGATCTCTCCGTTTTCGGGTGTGTATTTAAAGGCGTTGCTCAGCAGGTTGGAGACGATCTTCTCCAGCTTGTCGGGGTCGAATTTGATGAAGAGGCGCTCGTTTGGGGAGATAAAAATATATTCCAGCTCTTTCCTTTTAAACAGGGTGGTGAATGCGTCGAACAGCTCGTGTAAGAACTGGATTACATTGCCATACTGCAGTTTGGGCGAGGCATGGTCGGTTTCCACTTTGCGGAAATCCATCAGTTGGTTGATGAGGAATTGCAGCCTGAACACGTTGCGTTTCAGGGAAACCACGCGGCTGGCGAATGGTTCGGGAATTTTATCAGCCGAAAAGAAAGCTTCGAGTGAAGCCAGGATGATCGTCAGCGGCGTTTTAAATTCATGCGAAATGTAGGTGAAGAAGTTGATCTTGTGCTGGTGCAGCTCCCGTAGTTTCTCCTTTTCGATTTTTTCGATCCGCAACGCCATCTTTTCGCGGTGCCTGATTTCACTGAACCTCAACAGCAGGAAGAGGATCAGGCTGAAGATCAGGAAATAGGCCAGGTAAGCCCACAAGGTCCGCCAGATGGGCGGAAGAATGGTAACTTTGATACTCCTGGTCAGATCGTTGGGATAGTTGTAGATGTTGGTGGCTTTGATCCGGAAGTGGTAATTGCCCGGCGGCAGGTTGGTGTAAGTCACACTCTGGTGGTTTCCGGCCGACTGCCAGGTCGATTCGAAACCATCCATGTAGTAAAAAAAGTTATTTTTTCCCCTGGAGTGAAAATCGAGGGCAATAAAGTCGAAGCTGATTACATTCTGGTGATACCGCAGGGTGATGTGGTCGGTCAGGTCGATATCCTTTTTCAGGATCGATTTTTCTCCCGGCCTGACAGGTTCGTTGAACAGTCTGAAATTGGTGAAGTGGATTTCGGGTTCCGATTCATAGGTTTTGATTTGCGACGGGTGAAACCAGGTGAGCCCGTTGACGGCGCCAAAATACATGGTCCCGTCGGCTGTTTTGAGATACGATTTGTAGTTGAACTGGTTCCCCACCAGGCCGTGGTCAACCGTAAAATTGCGGATTTCGCCGGTGATGTAGTTGAATTTTGAAATGCCCTTGTTGGAGCTTAACCAGAGGTTGTTCTGGTCATCTTCGAGAATACCGTAAATGACGTTGTTGGGCAACCCGTCGTCCATGTCGTAGGTTTTAAACGTCTGGGGGTCGGGATCGAACAGGACCAGGCCACCGTCCCGCGAACCAAACCAGATTTTCCCCCTCGAATCGATGGCGTGGCAAATAAAAGAACTGCCACGGAGATTGTGGGTGCTGTTTTTCTGGAAGTGGCTGATTTCGTCGGTTTGAGGATTGTAACGGAATAAACCTGCATTGTTATTTGTACAAAACCAGTAATTTTTTTGGTTGTCCTGAAAAATGTCGTAAATGAATTTTCCCCGGAAAACTTCGGGTTTGAAGCGGACAAACTGGCTGGTCTTCTTTTCAAAACAGTCGACACCGTCCATGGTTCCGATCCAAAGCTGGTCGTTGGAGTCGGAATAGAGGGAAAACACGAAATTGTTGATCAGCGTTTCAGGCTGGCCGGGGATGTGTGAATAGTTCCGGGTTTGGTAGGTGGTGGGGTTGATCCGGTTGATGCCGCCGAAAAAATTTCCCGACCACACATACCCGTCTTTGTCGACAGCCAGGGCGTGGACATTGCTGCTGATTTGGGTATTGTCCTGTCGTTGTCGGCTCAGGATGTGGGTAAAGGCAGACTTTTGCTGGTCGAAGATGGCAATGCCGGCATCTTCCGTGGCGATCCACAGTTTTCCATCGGGGCCTTCGATGATCTGGCTCAGCGCTTTGCCTTTCAGGTCTTCCGGCTTGATTCCCGGCTGGATCTTTTTAAACCCGGTGAGCACCGGCTCGCAGAGGTTGAGCCCGCCGAAATAGGTTCCCAGCCACATGATGTTTTCGCGGCTTTTGAATATTTTGTAGATGGCGTTGTCGTTGATGGAGGCCGCCGACGGGTCGAACGATTGCAGGTAGTGCTCAAACGTCGCCTGTTCCAAATCATAAATAAACAGTCCCCGTTCGGTGCCGATCCAGTATTTGCCGTCAGCTCCTTCGCTGATATCGCGTACAAAGTACATCGGATGGGTGCTTCCGGAGGGATTTTTCAGAGGAATAGGACGAAACCGGTCGTGCTCCACATCGAGCAGGAAAGGGCCATCCCGGAAGGTGCCGATCCAAAGCCGGCCTTTCGAATCGATCTCGATCGAGGAGAGGGGAGAGGGAATAAACTCCGGTCCCCCGTCGGGACGCATGTAGTAGGTTTTTAACACGTCGCCCCGCGAGTTGAAGCAGAAGAGTCGCTGCCGCTTGAACGACCAGAAATTGCCGGTCGAATCCTCCTGGATCTGCAGCATATCTTTTTCGAGGGGAAGCCGTTCCGTAATTTTTCCGTCGGCAGTGGCGTAATAGATACCGGTCGACGAGCTGATGATAATTTTCCCCCGGCTCGTCTCCAGCAGATGGTGGATAGCTCCCAGTGGCTGGTTTTCGTAAATAATCCGGGTAAAATTGTCATTTTCCGGATTAAAGAGGCAAAGTCCTTCGGAAGTGCCTGCCAGCAGTGTTCCCTGCCGGGTAACCAGCAGCGTTTTTATTTCGTTGGAAGGAATGGAGTATTCGGTTTTGTCGGAATAGTAAATTTTGAAGCCGTAGCTGTCGTAACGGTTTAGTCCTTCGCCAGTGGCAATCCAGATGAAACCGCTGGGATCTTGTGCAATATCAAAAACCGTATTGTAAGAGAGCCCTTCGATGGTGGTGAAATGCTGAAACTTCTTCTCTCCGGCAGGGAATGCGGAAAAAGCAGCACAGCAAATAATGGCGGTCAGCAAGACGATCGTTCGGTTCATGGCCCTAAAAATAGTGAATGCAAAATTAATCTGGTCATCGGTTAGGGGGAATTGGTGCGGACTTCTGTTCTTCCCTTAGCATTCTTGTTCACTCCTCCCTTTTGTCTTAAAATATGCCTGGTTGCGAACAATCCTCAAGCAGATCTGAAGGATATTGCTAAAGTACCTCTCCGGGAACTGTTATTTTTGGTTAACCACTTTTGAAATGGGAGGGCCCGCTTGGGGAGCTGCTTCCGGAAGATTTCGGGAATTTTTAATAAAGATATGAAACGGATGAAAAGAAAATTATTCATGTTGATGCCTGTTATGTTACTGGCCGTTTGGTTGGCCGGCGCACAGCAAAGCGTAACAGGCTATGTGTTTGAAGATGTCAATGCAAACGGAAAACGCGACAGAAAAGAAGCGGGGATCGCCGGTGTGGGTGTCTCAAACGGCAGAGAGGTGGTACTCACCGATCCCTCCGGAAAATATATCCTGCCCATTGGCAGCGACGACATTGTTTTTGTTGTGAACCCGACCGGATATCAAACACCGGTCAGCGCTGACCGGCTGTCGAAGTTTTACTACATTCACAAACCGCAGGGCTCACCCAGTCTCAAATTTGCCGGCGTCCCGCCCACAGGTAACCTGCCGGCTTCGGTCGATTTTCCGTTGTACCGCAGCAAAGAGGGGGAGGATTTTGAAATCCTGCTGTTTGGCGACCCGCAGGCATACAACAAAAATGAACTGAGATATTTCGATCAGCGGATTGTTTCGGAACTTGCCGGTAATGCGGACCGTTTTGCTTTCGGAATCAGCGTGGGAGATCTGGTGGGCGATAACCCCGATCTGTTTGTGCCTTATGTGGAAACCATAAAAAAGATTGGGATTCCCTGGTACAACGTCATTGGAAATCACGACCTGAACCACGATGCCCAGACCGATCAGCAAGCCGACGAATCGTATGAGCAGGTTTTCGGTCCCTCTACCTACTCGTTTAATTACGGAAAAGCACATTTTATTATCATCAAAGATATTCTCTGGCCCGATCCCCGCGACGGGAAAGGATACTGGGGAGGTTTTACCGAAAAGCAGCTCGCTTTTCTGGAGAATGACCTCAATCTGGTTCCGAAATATTACCTGGTTGTCATGGCCTTTCAAATCCCAATCTGGGAAGGTTATGTTAAAAACGACATCTTCCTCGATGCCGACCGCGAAAAACTGTTTGAGTTGCTGAAAGATTTTCCGCACACACTCACCATCTCTGCGCATTCGCACATTCAGTACAATAAGTTCCTTTCCAAAGAAGAGGACTGGAAACAGGATCAGCCGCACCACCATTTCAACCTGGGCACCACCTG
>JARKOX010000121.1 GCA_029975525.1 Prolixibacteraceae bacterium
GGTATTTTAAGAACCTCCAAAAGTTTGCAATATGGGGAAGTCCTATTACGGAATTCAAGTGAGAAAGTCAAGAGGCAACTCTGCTTTTTTATCTACCGAAATTAACTTTTTTTGAACCTTGCTCCGAAATAGCTTTTGTTCAGCAGAATACCCTATTTATGATAATTTCGGTGGCGCCGGTGTTGTTTTTGACGTAGCCGGCTGCAGTCTGAGAAGCGGCCTGCAGGTTGGCGGAGGAAGCCGAGAGGCTCCGGAAAATATGCTCCAGCTCTTCGTAGGTGGCGATGCTGAAAGCGCCGCCCGCTGCCACCAGTTCGCGCGCTTCCCGGAATTTCCGGTAGTTGGGGCCGAATACCACCGGCAGCCCGAAGGTGGCTGCTTCGAGGATATTGTGGATCCCGACGCCAAATCCGCCGCCAATGTAGGCGAAATCGCCGTAACGGTAAAGCGACGACAACATCCCGATGGAGTCGATGATCAACACCTCAAAGTTTTGAACTTCGTTTTCGCTGACCTGGCTGAACCGGATTGCCGGTTTTTTCAACAGCTGTTCCAGCCGGTTGAGGTTAACCTGCGAAACTTCGTGCGGGGCAATGATAAATTTGAGTCCGGTGTGCTGGTTGATAAAACGTGTCAGCAGCTCTTCGTCGGGTTTCCACGAACTGCCGGCTACCACCACCGGCTTTCCGTCTTTAAACTTTTCAACAAGAGGGATATTTTTTGCAGCGGCAGCGATGGCGGCCACCCGGTCGAAGCGGGTGTCGCCCGAGACGGTCACCCGGGTGATTCCGGCCTGTTGCAGCAGTTGCGCCGAAGCTGCATCCTGCACAAAGAAATGCTCAAAACCGGTCAGCAGGCGGGCGTACCATTTGCCCCACGGCGTTTGTCTGAAAAACACCTGGTTTTCGCGGAAAATGCCCGAAACCAGGAAGAGCGGGATCTGCCGCTCTTGAAGTCCGGTGATGTAGTGAAACCAGAATTCGTATTTGATGAAAAAAGCCTTTTCGGGACGGAGGGTATCGAGAAACCGGCGGGCGTTGCGGCGGGTGTCGGCCGGCAGGTAGCACACAAGCTCAGCCTGCGGGTAGTTTTTGCGGATTTCGTAACCTGAAGGAGAATAGAAGGTAAGCGCAATTTGGTATTCCGGGAATTGTTGCCGGATCGCTTCAATCACCGGCCGGCCCTGTTCAAATTCGCCCAGTGAGGCGCAGTGAAACCAGAGATACCGGGCGCCGGGATCGATCCGCGATTGCAGTCCGGAGAGCCAGTTTTTCCGTCCGCGGACGAAAAGGCGCGCTTTGGGATTGAAGGTGGCCGCCAGTTGTGCCAGCAGGCTGTAGAGGGAAATTCCCAGGTTGTAAAGAAAAGTCATTGCTTCAGGATTTGGCTGTAAAATAAGAAAGATTGGCTGGTTTTGCAGGCCGTTTTGATCAGAAAAGTTTGCGGGCGGCCAGGTTTTCGTAAATGGTGACGGTCATCAGGAACAGCAGAAAAAAGTACCCCACATTTTCCACCGGGATGGTAAATAACCGGACTCCGAGGGTGGTGCCCGGGTAATATTCCACCACCGGCAGACCCGTCAGGATGCCGCTCACAATCAGAAACGGCACCAGCGCCATCCCCCAGGCGAGGTAAAATTTGGTGTAGTGCGGTTTGAAGCGGTTCCGGAAAATGGTGTATCCCAGGTAGACCGACAGGAACAGAAAGTTGAGAAATGTGTAGGGTTTGTCGCGGTTGAACCAGGTCAGCAAGATGGCGCCCAGCAGGACAAACAGGCTGATGGCTACAAAAAGGTTGGCT
>JARKOX010000032.1 GCA_029975525.1 Prolixibacteraceae bacterium
ATTCGGTATGGTAATCAAATAATTTTTGGGGCATCCGGTCTTTTCGTTCATAGCGGATGTAGTAAGAACGCACATCGAGGTTGCGGCTGGCGCGGTAGTTCAGCGAGCCTTGCACCATTCTGGAATAGGGCGCCGAACTCAGCATGGTATCGAGCGCGGCGTTGGTGAAGTCCTGCCGGGCGCTGACGCCCAGGCTAATCCGTTTTGTAAGGCTGGCATTCAGGTAACCGCTGTAAAACGTGGAGTTGGAATAGTAGCCCGGATAGTATTTACCGGTGTAAAAATAGTTTCCAGAAATACTGAAAATCCAGAACTGGCTGTTCAGGTAAGCCCGGAAAGCGTTGTCGCTCTTCTCCTGAAACACCCCCCGTGAAAATTCCAGCTCGAGCGAAGTTTTCCCGAAAGGTTTCAGCGTCGAACTCAGGCTGGCCAGGGAGGCATCTTCCAGGGTAGGATTCATTTTTTTGGTCAGAAAATAGGCGCCAATTCTGTTTTTCCGGAAAACAGGCAGATCGGCATATGCGGCTATTTCGTTTTTGATGTCCCGGAAAAACCGCGGTTCAACATACAAAAATCCGAACCGGCTCCCGTTGTTCAGGATCAACGTATTTTCGACGCCGGTTCCAAAACGGGTCGATTCAATCAGGGGCGTAAATTCGAAAGATTTATGCCCGATGAAAGTCTCCAGGTTTTTATTTGAATAGGCGAGATAATACTGGTCGTAAAGTCCCAGGAAAGAGAGGTCGTAATTATTGGGGCCGCGGGCCATAAACGCCAGCTGGTGGTTCCCCTTTTGGTCGATCGCACCGCTGCCCACTGCTTCCAGCTGATAACCTGCGGAATATTTTCCGTCGCGGCCGCGGGCCAGGTATCTCGAACTTAAGGTAACGGGATACCTGAAGTAGAGATCGGCCTCTGCTTCGCGGAGGGGAAAAACCTTCACATTGTGAAAAACCCTCTTCTGGATCTTTTCCGACAACGCGGCCTGCACAGTAATCCCCAGTGTCCGGGCAGCAGTAATCATCTTGTCGGTTTTGGCCTCGGCCCGAACGGTTGTCGACTCACCGGATTTTAAGACCACCCACGAATCCGAAGTCACGTCACAGTCTGTCGATTCCAGGTAAAACCTGCGGGTGCTGTTCCCGGTATTTTTCAGCAGGTAAGTTGCCGTTACAACCTCTCCTCCCCTGACAAATGCCGGCGCCTGCAACAATTCGAAAGTAAAATTTTCGACCTCGCTGACCGTAACCTCCACGATTTGCTGCTCAAACGGAGCGGCCTCTGCTTTTCCGCGGAAAAACTGTACCTCAACCGTCGATTTTCCGGCCTGAAACCGATAAGGAATATTAAAACTGACCAGCTGTATTTTCTGTTCTCCCGGCGAGAGGGTAACCTGAGCCATCGGCACGGCCAGTTTCCAGCCGTCGGGAAAAACAGCGGTTGTCCTGACCGTCTCGGTCTGTGTTGAATTGTTGGTGATTTTAAAAATGAGGTTATGTACGCGCCCGGGATCCAGGTTCAGGTTGCCAGTGGCCAGCTCTACCTGCAACGAATCGCCGGCGCCGGCAGCAACTGCCAAAAGCCTGAAGGTCCAGGTCAGCAACAGGGTCAGGTAAAGTTTGCGCATTGCTACAGTTCCAGATTCACGTTCGAACCAAAAATATGATCCTCGTCGCAATCGGCTATTAATACTCCCGAGTAGTTTCCGGGTTTGATGGCTGCCAGGTTGAG
>JARKOX010000033.1 GCA_029975525.1 Prolixibacteraceae bacterium
GGCCAAATGCTGCAATCCCATCCCGGGCGACGATGTGATCGGCTACATCAGCTCGGGCGACCACGTCATCATCCACAAAAAAGAGTGCCACAAGGTTGAAAAACTGCTCAGCAGCCAGGGAGAGAAAATTATTACCGCCCAATGGACCAAATTTAAAAAGCTCTCATACCTTTCGCGGATTTCGCTGATCGGGTTCGACAGGATGGGAATCGTCAACGATGTGACCAACATCATCTCCAAACTTCACAGCATCAACATGCGGTCGGTAAAATTCGACACCCACGATGGGATTTTCGAAGGTGACCTTTTTCTCTACATCCACAATGCCGACGACCTGAATACGCTCATTCAGCAGCTTGAAAAGATCAAAGGAATCGACAAAGTGGTGCGGGTTGAAAACATCAATGATTAATTCATGCCCGATTTTTATATTAAAAAATGTTCTATTTTTGACGTCTATTTGAAATTAGTTTAAGTATGAATAGCCAGAAAACCAGGGATACAGTCAGACTCATGTTCAGGGAGTATCTGGAAAACAATGCCCACCGGAAAACCCCCGAACGATTTGCGATCCTTGACGAAATCTATTCGCGCGATGGCCATTTTGATGTCGAGTCGCTTTATATCTCGATGAAAAACAAAAACTACCGTGTGAGCCGCGCCACGCTTTACAACACCATCGACCTGCTGCTGGAATGTAAGCTGGTGGTCAAACACCAGTTTGGGAAAAACATTGCGCAATTCGAACGGGCCTACGCCAATTTGCAGCACGACCACCTGATTGATACCACCACCGGGCATGTGCTGGAATTTTACGATCCGCGGATCCATGAGATTATTGAAGACGCCTGTGCCCGCAATAATTTCAAACCTTCGCACCACACCTTGTACATTTACGGGAACTATATCAAAAAAGGGAAGAAGTAACCCGTCTTCTTTAAACAAATTTCAAATAGCCGTGCCTCAGCAGGATTTTCACGCCCAAACCAAATTTATTCGTACTTTTAAAACCCGAAAATATCCCGCAAAGATGGATCCGGAAGGGGTTCATCTCTGCGGGTAACTTGTCTGATCAACTGTAAACAACACATATTGATGAAAGTAGATGTTTTGCTCGGCCTGCAATGGGGCGACGAAGGGAAAGGGAAAGTGGTGGATGTACTGACCCCCGGCTATGATGTGATCGCCCGTTTTCAGGGAGGTCCCAATGCCGGCCACACCCTCGAATTCAATAAAATCAAACAGGTGCTACACACCATTCCGTCGGGAATCTTCCGCGAAAACAAAATAAACATCATCGGAAACGGAGTGGTCATCGACCCGATCATTTTCAAGAAAGAGATCGATTCGCTGCTCAGCATCGGTTTTGACATCTCGTCCAACCTGTTTATTTCGAAAAAGGCACACCTGATCCTGCCTACCCACCGCCTGCTCGATGCAGCTTCGGAACAGGCCAAAGGCGAGACCAAAATCGGCTCGACCCTCAAAGGGATTGGCCCGACTTACCGTGATAAAATTGGCCGCGACGGCCTCCGGGTTGGCGATATCTTTTCTGATTTTGAAGAGAAATACACCGCCCGCATCGAAAACCACAAAAGCCTGCTGGATAACTACTACCACTTCGACTACGAAGAAGCTTTCGAAGCCTGCGAAAAAGAGTGGTTCGAAGGAATTGAGCTGTTGAAATCGTTCGAACTGATCGACAGTGAAAACTATATCAACGAATTGCTGAACGAAGAGAAGTCGGTACTGGCCGAAGGCGCCCAGGGAACGATGCTCGACATCGACTTCGGTTCCTACCCGTTTGTCACCTCGTCGAACACCATTTGTGCAGGCGCCTGCACCGGTCTGGGAATTGCCCCCAACCGGATCGGAAAGGTTTTCGGAATATTCAAGGCCTACTGCACCCGCGTGGGAATGGGCCCTTTCCCCACCGAACTGAAAGATGAAACCGGCGACCTGCTTCGCCAGGCGGGCCACGAATTTGGCTCGACCACCGGCCGGCCGCGCCGCTGCGGATGGCTCGACCTCGTTGCCCTGAAATATTCGATCATGCTCAACGGCGTTTC
>JARKOX010000038.1 GCA_029975525.1 Prolixibacteraceae bacterium
CGAAATAGTAAAATATCAGACTATCATAAATATAATGACCGATGAATGAATCAATAATACCGGTAACTCCGGGTTTGCTGGCTATTTTGAGCGGAGTTGAAACCGGAATTGCACCGTTTAAACAGGAAATATTTTTGTTGGAAATTATTGTGGCCGGCACCACTTTTTGCAACGAAATTGAAAGCGTTGAAAGTTCCATCGTACCCCAAAAAGTGCTAACCATGAAGCGGGAGCCCAACAACCAGCACGACAAACATGCCATTGCTATTTTTTGCGACAGCATCCGCATTGGTTTTGTTCCGGCAGAAATGAACCTGGTTTGCTCGCGCCTGATGGATGCCGGTAAACTGTTTTTTTGCCGCGTGGTGTCAAAAGACTGGAAAGGAAACTGGCTGAGAATAAAAGCCAATATTTACATGGTTGAATAAATCTGGTTTCTGTTCAGGAACGATGAAAGTTTTGAGATAACATGAAAATTCAATTATTAACGAAGGAGAAAAAAGTTCTATATGAACTTGAACAGTCGGATTTATTTCCCGATTATCGCTCGGTATTGCGCGAGGCAATTGCATTAAAAATTGATTTGACCGGGCTTGTGGTTGATTCAGAACAATTAGATGGAATAACATGGCTTGGAACAGACATAAATTCTGTTTTCTTTCGCAACTGTTCATTGAAAAACAATGAGTTTATCAATTGTAATATAGATGGTTTATATGTTGGAGATTGTGATTTCACATCGTCGAAACTCAAAAAATCGAATTTAAAAGATTTTCATATTTTGAACTGTGATTTTTCGAAGGCAAGTTTTAAAAATTGCACAATGGCAACCCATTTCTACCTCGATTGCAACTTTAACAAAGCCACGTTTTATAACTGCAAGATTGATGATATTGCTTTCGATTCGACAAATCTCTCCGGAACATTCTTTAACTATTGCGAAATTAATAATGGGAACTTTGTTCATTCTGATGAAAATACCATTTGGCTAAAAGAATCCGGTTTTGTTGGATGTAATTTATCCGACTGCGAGATAGGTTCGGTAATCGATATTTCCAAGATGTATTTTCTGGAAACGAATGTGAATGACCTTAAAATGATAGAAAACGAAGAATTTACGGAAGTTTTTAACAAAAACAGCAAAGTTCTTTATGCCATCGAATCCGACATTGTTTGGTGGAAACCCAATTCATGGAACAAGAAAATAGGAATTTTCAGGGGAAGTTTGAAAGAATTTTCAAATGAAGTTCAAGATGGTTTTCCAACTACCGATATTTGGCCTGATGTGGAAGTGTTTATAGAAAGCGAACTTGAGCATGTAATCAGGTATTTGGAAAGCTGGCAAAAAAGATTTGGATGATTCAAAAAAAGGAAATGATAACAGGAAATGACATAATAAAACTAGGGTACAAACCGGGAAAATGGTTTAAAGAAGCGCTTGAATTTGCCAACAAAAACAATTTGGAAGGGAAAGAATTGGAGAACTATTTAAAAAAAGTCAGTCCGACCATTTATGAACCATTTTCCGCAAACAAGCCATTTTTTGCCAACATCAGAGCCGAAAACGAAACGGAAGAAAAAAATGTGTCAATGGTTAACCTTACCATGTCCGAATTATTGAAAACCCCAACCATGGTAACAGGCGCACTAATGCCCGATGCCTGTCCCACTGGTCCGGTTGGCACAATTCCGGTTGGAGGTATTGCCGTTGCACGAAATGCCATTCACCCGGCTATGCACAGTGCGGATATTTGTTGCTCGATGATGATGTCAAGCATTGGGAACTTTCCACCTGAAAAAGTGATGGATATTGCTCTGACTGTAACTCATTTTGGTGGTTTGGATTATAAAACAGAATACGAGCTGCCACCGGTTTTCAACGAAAAAATCAGGAATAACAAATTTCTGAATAATCCGAAAAGCATTGCCATGTCGCAACAGCATTTTGGGACTCAGGGCGATGGAAACCACTTTTTATTTGTCGGCACTTCAAAAAATACAGGAGAAACCGTAATTGTCACCCATCATGGTAGCCGTGGTTTTGGTGCGCAACTTTTTAATGTTGGGATGAAAATAGCCGAACATTTCAGAATGGAAATTTCACCCAAAACTCTTCCTGTAAATGCGTGGATTCCTTATGAAACTGAAGAAGGCCAAACGTATTGGGAAGCTTTGCAGGTTGTCAGGGAATGGACAAAAGCCAACCACAGCGTAATTCACGATAACATTGTAAAAAAGCTAAATTCAGAAATAACAAGCCGTTTGTGGAATGAACACAATTTTGTTTTCAAGGATAAGGATTTGTTTTATCACGCAAAAGGTGCAACGCCGCTTGATGGTAAATTTCT
Source organism: Prolixibacteraceae bacterium (assembly GCA_029975525.1). GTDB lineage: Bacteria > Bacteroidota > Bacteroidia > Bacteroidales > Prolixibacteraceae > UBA1413. The sequence goes on from JARKOX010000038.1 coordinate 2,349, forward strand.
GCCTGATGCTGAAAACGATTTAAGGATTGTACCCTTAAATATGAACGAACCCATTTTAATAATCAAAGGTGAAACAACTGACAGTAATTTGGGTTTTGCACCACACGGAGCCGGAAGAAATATGAGCCGGAACCAACACATCCGTAAAAATTCAGGTAAAACAAAGGAGGAAATTTTCAGAGAAGAAACGGCAGGTTTGGATGTCCGATTTTATTCAGGACATATTGATATTTCTGAACTTCCGAGCGCATATAAAAATGCCGAAAGTGTCAGACAACAAATGGCGCAATTTAATTTGGGAACAGTTGAAGACGAAATAATTCCTTACGGTTGTATTATGGCAGGCGACTGGCAAATGGATGCTCCGTGGCGAAATAAAAATAAAAATCAAGATAAGTAGTTCAGAAATCATATTATACCCTACACCGCAGGGAGAAATTAAAATCGAGGTAATCCTGCAAGACGAAACCGTTTGGCTGACTCAACGTGCGGTGGGCGAATTGTTTGGGGTTTCAAAGAAAACCATTAGCGAACATTTGGGCAACATCTACAAATCGAATAAGTTGCAACGTGAAGCAACTGTCCGGAAAATCCGGACAGTTCAAAATGAAGGTGAAAGAGAGGTTACCCGCAATCTTGAATTTTATAATCTCGATGCCATTATTTCGGTGGGTTACCCGGTAAATTCGCATCAGGCAACGCAATTCAGGATTTGGGCGACGAAGACTTTAAAAGAGTTTATAATTAAAGGTTTTGTGCTCGACGACGAACGTTTGAAGCAGGAAAAAAAGCTTTTTGGGAAAGACTATTTCGACGAATTGCTCGAACGGATTCGGGAAATCAGGGCCAGCGAACGACGGTTCTACCAGAAAATTACAGACATATACGCCGAATGCAGGGTCGATTTCGGCAGAAATTGCAAAGGAACTGGCGACTAAAGAATTTGAAAAGTTCAGAGTAATTCAGGATGAAGATTACGAATCGGACTTTGACAAGGAAGTAAAACGGATAAAAGGAGAATGATGATAGTCCCAACACAATCCACCGCTTCGCTTTCAGCCATCCCGATAATTATCGGGAGCAAAACGCAAAAAACCTACGCTAAAACCATCCCGAAAGCTTTCGGGATTGCCAAAGAGCCTTTCAGCCCATCCCGCTCCGAAGCAGAGACAAAGCAAAAATTGCGGTAAAATTGAAAATATTGAATACAAAAAATGATAAAAGCCGGGCATGCAATCGAGTAGATGGGCGGTGAGCTGTTAAGCCCATCAGAGCCTCTCTCCCCACCCAAGATCACACACACGGCGGTTCGCTGAGTCATCGGGAAGTGGCGTGAACCGGTTCGGCCGTTTTTGCAGGTCCGACGCAATTCCGGGAAACTGTTCAGCGGGGTTTTTCCATGGCACGAGCCTTCCATTCGGGCGGCATTTTTTCAATGGCATACCGCAGGGCTGTCCGGGGCATTATGGCCCTCTGCCGCATCACATAGTCAAAAACCTCCTCCGGATGCTGCTGGCTGGCCACTTTCAGCATCCAGCCATATCCTTTCTGAACCAGGTCTTCGTTGTCTGTCAACAAAATGTCGGCTATTTCAAAAATATCGGGGAGGAACATCCCTTTCCGGGCAGGGATAATGAGCGAAACGGCAGCCGCACGGCGCATCCAGCGGTTGGCAGAAACAGCCCATTTTTTCAGTTCTGCCAAAAAAGCGGGAAACCTTTCGATAAAACTGCCAACCGTATGATTACACAGGGTATCGCACGACGCCCAGTTGTCGACATAACGGTCCACCCACTTTTCAAACAAAACAAAATCGGCAGGTTCATACTGTTTATACAAATGGGATGACCAGGTGCAGGCGATAAACGACTCCTCCACAACGCCCGATTGCCAGAGCTGTTCGCACAGCTCAAAGATTTCGCGTTTGCTTTTCTCTTTTACGGCCAGGAAGTTTTCTTTCCCGATTTGAGCCGCCACGGCAGTTTTTACGCCGTAAACCACCGCCCTTTCGTTTTCTTAAAAAAAACGGCGGCTGCTTTCCCGCACTTTTTCGTCGGACGCCGCCAGCAATTCGCGTCTGACTTTTTCAATTATTGTATCCATATAAAAATTTCAGTGGTTACCTGTTACGGTTGAATTCTCTGATTCTGTTCAAAATCGTCGGCCACTTTTTTGGCTTCCGGGTAGTCCGAACGCAGTACCATCACCGACACGCCCTCCGCCCTGGCCGGTTCGTAGGCGTAGGAATTAAGCACACTGTTCTTCAGAAACGACCGGATACCGGCGCTCTCCAGCAGGCTCTTGATCATCTCGGCTTCCCACAGCGTGCCTGAAAAAAGCTCAACCACCGGATCCCCGGAGCTGGTTTTACGCAAAAGATTCATCGTACCAATTTTCAAAGTTTTTGCAGCAATCGCCGCCGCATCAGCGCTTCCTTCCAACCATCAGCGAACAGAAAGCGATTTCTCCTCCTCCGGCCCGGATCGTATTTGCGCTTACGGCTGCTTCCTCCTTTCAAACCGGATTCTGTTTTTCCGGAACCCACTCAAATTTAGGCGCTCCCCTGCAGAAATCCTAATCCGCCGCCAAAAATTCTTCTCCCCCAAACCTCTCCCCACCAGTCTGTAAAACACGCTGTAAAATAACAATTTACCTGCTGAAAACCCAGCTCTTTTACAAACCCAACCGCTGTTGCCCATCCTTCGGATGAGAAAAATCAATTCGGAAAACACAAAAAGATCTTTTTATCTTTTTATGGAATATTTTTATATCTTTGTTTCTGTAATTCAAAATCAATACATCATGAATATCTCATCAGATACTCCGGTTGGGGAAGTTGTAAAATTGAATTTTAAAACGGCCCCCCTGTTCCAGGCAAACAACATTGACTATTGCTGTGGTGGAAGTAAAACCATCTCGCAGGCCTGTGCCGAGGCCGGCATCGATTCGGAACAGCTTATCCGGCAGCTCCAGAAAACGGCTGTCCAGTCCGATCCGGACACCGAATACATCAACAGCCTGACGCCGGCCGGGCTGTGCGATTATATTATCGGGACGCACCATTCCTACGTCAGGAGCCACATCCCGTTTCTGCAAAAAAATATTGAGAAGGTATGCCGGGCGCACGGCGCCAATCATCCCGAATTCTTTGAAATCCAGCAGCTGTTTGAAGAATCAGCCGGCGACCTGACCATGCACATGCAAAAAGAGGAACTCATGCTCTTTCCCTACATTCAGAAAATGGTGAAGGTACAGGAAGGCCACTCCACTGCCGGCAAGCCGGCTTTTGGCACGGTTTCAAACCCGATTGCAGTGATGATTGCCGAGCACCAGACCGAAGGGGACCGGTTCGACAAAATCGCCGCGCTGACAAAAAACTACGCCATTCCGGAAGATGCCTGCACCACCTACGAGGTTACCCTGCTCCAGCTGAAAGAGTTCGAAAGTGACCTGCACCGTCACATCCACCTGGAGAACAACATCCTGTTCCCCAAAGCCATAGAACTGGAAGCAGAACTGGCCCGGAAATATTTCCCGGTCCGATAAAAAGGCATGTTGAATATTTAAAAATCCGGAAATGAGCAAATCTGCAATCCTGCCGGTAGCGATGGTACTGTTTTGGGCAGGTTTTGTCTGTTCGATCAGTTTTATGGAAGCGTGGCTCAAATTCCGCGCACAAGGGGTGACTTTACCCATCGGGCTGAGCATCGGTAACAAAGTGTTCACGGCAATGAACCGTACCGAATGGGTCTTTTTCATTCTTTTCGTTACCGCGGCCTGGCGCCATTTCGGGCTAAAACCGGCCGGTACGCTGGTGCTGGCACTTTTGCTGCTGGCCGTTCTGCTGATCCAGAGTTTTGTGCTACTGCCACAATTGTCGGAAAGGGTATTCCGGATAATCGATGGCGAGACAGTAGAAAAATCAACGCTGCACCTGCAGTATGTTATGGCGGAAGTTGTAAAAGTCGGAACACTCATTTACACCGGTTTTCATCTCGCCGCCAAAGGAGGATAACCCATTCAAAAAGTCAATCATGGTTACCACAGAAAGAGTTTACGGTTATTCGGAACAACCCGCCGGTTTCAAAATTTTTGTGGACCGGCTGTGGCCCAGGGGGCTGACCAAAAAAGCAGCCGGGTGGGACGAATGGATGAAAGAGATTGCGCCGAGTCCGGAATTGCGCCGCTGGTTTGGTCACCGCCCCGACCGGTGGGAGGAATTCAAAAAACGTTACTGGCTCGAACTATCTTTCAACCAGCAGGAAACTGAAAAGATTATCAACCTGGAAAAGGAGCATGGCACCGTTGTGCTCCTCTATGCCGCCAAAGATCCCGACCACAACCACGCCATTGTTCTGAAAGATTACCTGTTGTTCTACAAAGAAAAAAACAGTCATGAAGAAGATCGGATTAATCGGGGGACTGGGCCCCGAAGCAACGGTTGATTATTACCAGAAGATCATCGACAGCTTCAAAAGCCGGGGAAACGAGCTGGTCTATCCCGAAATTATGATTTACAGTGTCAACATGTCTGAATTTCTGGACATGATGAAGAAGAAAGCCTATGACCGGGTCGTCAGTTGGCTGTCTGAAAAAATAAAAGCGCTGGCATTGGCGGGTGCCGATTTTGTGGCGCTGACCGCAAACACCCCGCATCTGCTGTTCGACCGGCTGAAAGAAAAATCGGATGTTCCGCTGATCAGCATTGTGGAGGCAACCTGCCGGGAAGCGTTGAAACGAGGCATAAAAAGGGCGGGACTCTTCGGTACCGGCTTCACCATGAATGCTTCCTTCTATCCGGAGGTTTTCGAAAAGCACGGCATCGACATAATATTTCCTGCACCCGCCGACAAAGAGCTGATCAACCACAAACTGTTCAGCGAAATTGAGCTTGGAATATTCAAGGAGGAGACCCGGGCAATGCTGGTTGCAATCATCCAAAAAATGGCAGCCGAACAACAAATCGACTCCATCATCCTGGGATGTACAGAATTTCCGCTCATCCTGAAGGAAACCAGCTATGCCGGCATCCCGGTCCTGGACACCACCCGGATCCATGTGAAAGAGATCGTCAGTTACTGTCTGAACGAAACAGGAGTAACCGGCTGAAAAGGGAATAGCTCCTTTAAAAAACAGTTATTGGTAAACTTTAAAACTTAAAATGATGAAAGCACTTCGTCTAACAACAATCCTGATAGGCCTCAGCGGACTCTTTCTTTCCTGTCAGCACACGCCCAAAACGGGTTCGGTATTTACCGAGACGGGCCCCTCCGGCAGCGACAACCTGCAGCAGGTAACACAAGAGCTGGTGCCCCCACCCGACCTGCCCCGGCACGAACAGGTTGCCAAAGGCGACCCGGTTGTGGTGAAGGTCCGGCTAGTGGTGGAAGAGAAAAAGATGGAGATCGCTCCGGGCGTAACCATCTGGGCACTCACCTTTAACGGAACGGTTCCCGGACCGATCATTGTGGTTCACCAGAACGACTATGTCCAGCTGACGCTGGTCAATCCGGCTTCCAGCACGCAGGTCCACAACATCGACTTTCATGCGGCGACCGGCGCCATGGGCGGGGGCGATTTGTCGATGGTAGCGCCCGGACAGGAAGCCACCTTCCGGTTTAAAGCCACCAAACCCGGCGTCTTTATCTACCACTGCGCACCGGGAGGAATAATGGTCCCGCTGCATGTGGTTTCCGGGATGAACGGCGCCATCATGGTACTCCCGCGCGAGGGTCTGACTGATGAAAACGGCCAACCGGTCACCTACAACAAAGCCTGGTTCCTGGCCGAGCAGGACTACTATATCCCCAAAGACCCAAACGGGAATTTCAAAACGTACGAAACGCCGGCGGAGGGTTTTGCCGACCTGGCCGAATCCATGAAATCGCTGACTCCCACCCATCTGGTCTTCAACGGACAAGCCAATTCGCTGACCGGTTCCAAAGCGTTAACGGCCAAAGTAGGCGACAAAGTCCTCTTTATCACATCGCAGGCTAACCGCGACACCCGCATCCACCTGGTTGGCGGACATGCCGACCTGGTCTGGACCGGCGGTTCATTTAACGACCGCCCGGTTACCAATTACGAATCCTGGCCGGTGGCGGCCGGTTCGGCAGTGGCTGCCCTCTACCAGTTCCGCCAGCCTGGAAAATATCTCTACCTGAACCACAACCTGATCGAAGCTTTTTCGCTCGGAGCAGTGGTTGAAATCGAGGTGGAAGGCAAATGGAACGACAACCTGATGAAATCAATCAGCAAACCCGGAACAATGCCTTCGCACTGATCAAATAGTTCACGGCCGCTTCAACTGAAAGGCCGCTTCTGTTGTTTTTATGCTGACTTAAATTTTTCAGCCATGTATGAAAAATATCTTCCCGTCGATCCCTATTTCTATGAACTGATAGAAAAGGGGAAAAAGAGTCTCCTCCCTTCGCACATCCACTATTTCACGCCGGAAAACAGACTAAAAGAGTACCACGGGATGATCCGGGGCACGCTAACCAATAAAATTCACGAGGAATTTCTGCTGTTTGCATCCGGAGAAAAGATCAGGCTCGACCGGATTATTGCCTTCGATGGCAAACCCGGACCGGCCTTTGACGAATACGACAGTTATGCGCTCGCCTGCCTCGACTGCACCGGGGGCATGGATTGATACGACACCTAAAAATCGGACCATGAGCATTCCGGAGCCGCAAAACGGACAAAAAAGGATCATCATCCTGGGAGCTGGTTTTGCCGGATTGAAGCTGGCACGCCGGCTTGCCGAAAACAAAAAATTCCAGCTGCTGATTATCGATCGCAACAACTACCACCAGTTTCAGCCCCTGCTCTACCAGGTGGCTACCGCCGGCCTCGAACCCAGCAGCATCAGCTTCCCGATCCGGAAAGTCTTTCAGGATAAAAAAAATGTCTTCATCCGCATTGCCGCGGTGACCGAAATAAAAGCCGATGAACAGACGGTATGCACCGAAGCGGGCAATTTTCGTTACGACAAGCTGGTGATTGCCCTCGGAACAAACACCAACTATTATGGCAACCAGCAACTCGAAGCAAACAGCATTGGTCTGAAAAGTATTCCCGAAGCGCTCTATATCCGGAACAAAATCCTGAAGAACTACGAAAAAGCGCTTGTAGCAGCGGATGACCAGGAGCGGGAAGCGGCGCTGAACCTGGTGATTGTGGGCGGCGGTCCCACCGGCGTGGAGCTGGCCGGCGCTTTTGCCGAGCTGAAAAACAATATCCTGCCCAAAGAATATCCCGAACTCAATTTCTCCAAAATGAACATTTACCTCATCGAAGCCTCGGACCGGCTGCTGAGTTCGATGACCCGCTTCTCCTCCCGCAAAACCCGGGAATACCTCGAAAGACTCGGCGTAAAAATCTCCCTGAACACCCAGGTAAAAAACTACGATGGCAGCCTGATTCTCACCAGCGACGGAGCGATCAGAAGCCTTTGTGTGGTGTGGGCCGCCGGGGTAAAAGCGCAGCCTGTGGCAGGCGTGCCGGCCGACTCAATTGGGAAAAACGGTCGGATCATCGTCAATGAATTTAACGAGGTCACCACGCTGAAAAATGTGTATGCCATCGGCGACATTGCCCTGGTCAAAACCGAAGAGACCCCCAACGGACATCCCCAGCTGGCGCCGGTAGCCATTCAGCAGGCCAGGAACCTGGCGAAAAATATCGTCCGGAGTTTTGAAAACAGACCCCTGCTCCCGTTTAAATATATTGACAAGGGAAGTATGGCCACGGTCGGCCGCAACCTGGCTGTTGTGGAACTGCCATTTATCAGGTTTGGCGGATTCACGGCCTGGCTCACCTGGATGTTTATTCACCTGATGAGCATTCTGGGCATCAAAAACCGCTTCTTTATCTTTATCAACTGGGTTTCCAATTATTTTACCTACAACCTCTCGCTGCGACTTATCATTAAACCTTTCCGGGATTAACCCCGGGTCAGATTTTCAGATCAGCCACCAGCGCGATGGAGAGGGTAACGATCACAAACAGGATGATGGCAGCGCCGGCAATTTTGTTGAACCACCACAACAACCGCAGGTTAAACCGGTGTTTAAACAGGTTGACCACTTCGGTCAGCGTCAGCCACCAGGCACAGGCGCCGGTAAAAATCCCCAAAATCACAAACAGGGCGTGGTAGGGCTGCGAAATGTTAAAAACAACTCCCGATCCGGCAAAAAGTGCGATAAAAACAAAAATGGTGATCGGATTGGTCAAGGTCAGAAAAAAGGTGGAGACAAAATCCTGCAGGTGGGTATTCCCTTTCCGGCGGTATTTTTTCAAGTCCCGAACCGGATTTTTAAAAAAAATATGCAACCCGAGGCCAATCACGGCCAGCGCGCCGCCTACCTGAAACTCAAACTCATAACTCCGCACAAAATCAATAACATACGACAGGCTAAACCCGGCAACAAGGGCATAAAAAACATCTGAACAGGCTGCTCCAAATCCCGAAATCAACCCTGCCGAACGGCTCTTGTTAACCGTTCGCTGAATGATGAGTACCCCGATAGGACCAACCGGCATGGCAACCAAAAAACCCACCACTACACCTGTTATAAAAAGGCTCAGAAACATGGCCCTAAAAATAGCGTTTTCGTGGTTATTCTCCTATTTTGACAGATTGCCTTACAAAAATCTGAAGGAAACTTTACTATTTTTATCCGGAATTGAAAAAAAACGAAGTGCTATGCAGGAATTAACAGTAGGAACGCGCGTCGATCATCCGCGTTACGGCGAAGGAATGGTAAGCCGGGTAACCCTCACGGCCTACGAAATTTTTTTTGAACGGGGAGGAAAAATCGAAATCACCAAACGGAATACCGACCTCTCGGTAAAAGAGCTGAAGGAGGAGCTCCGCCCCAACGGCAGCCTCACCCTCGACGAAGTGGAGAAGGTGCTGATCGGCGTTCTCGACCGTTACAACAGCCTGCCGGCGCTGGTTCCGCTGGGCGAAAAATGGAAGGAGGGCATCCTGGAGCTGAAACCCGGAAATCCGGAACTGAAGTCCAAGGAGATTCCCATCGAAACCTTCTTCCATAAAATTGTGATGGTGCGCGACCGGCTCCGCGTACTGGAGCAGAACATCAACAGCCACCCCGTGCTGACCGATACCGAAAAAATTGACCTACAACAATATATCACCCGGATTTACGGCTCGCTCACCACGTTTAACATCCTGTTTGCCGAAAAAGAGCACTATTTTGTCGGGGCAAAATCCTGATCAACCGCTGATCCCAAAAGAGAGGTCTGCAAAACAAAAAACCAAAATAAAATGAAAAAAATTTCTTTCCTGATCATACTGATGATCATTGCAAACACAATGATGGCACAGAATTATACCCTGAAGGTGTGGCCCAACGGCGCCCCCGACAGCAACGGATGTACCCAGCCCGAAGAGAAATACGACGGCGTCCGGGTTCGCTACGTCTCGGAAGCCGAGATGTATGTTTTTTTGCCTTCGAAAGATAAAAACAGCGGAGCGGCAGTCGTCATCTGTCCGGGTGGCGGTTACGCCATCGAGGCGATGGACCACGAAGGGTACGACATGGCGCGCTGGCTCAGCGAACGGGGGGTTGCCGGGATTGTCCTGAAATACCGCCTCCCTTACGGCCACCACCAGATTCCCTCGGGCGATGCACGTCGCGCCATCCGGACGGTGCGTGCCAATGCTGAAAAATGGGGCATCGATCCCGACAAAATCGGCCTCGCCGGTTCATCGGCAGGCGGACACCTGGCAGCCACAGCCGGCACCCGCTTCGACAAGGGGAACCCGATGGCGGCCGATCCCATTGAAAGGATGAGCTGCCGCCCCGACTTCCTGCTGCTGCTCTACCCCGTAATCACTTTCAACGAAGAGTTTGGCCACATGGGATCACGCAAGAACCTGATCGGCGACGGCAACAACTGGGAACTGGTAAAACAGTATTCCAACGAACTGCACGTTACCCCCGAAACGCCGCCTACTTTCCTGATCCTGCCCGACGACGACAAAACAGTGCCGCCGCGCAACTCTGTCGAATTTTATCTTGCCCTGAAAAAGAACGGTGTACCTGCCGAGATGCACATCTTTCAGCAAGGTGGGCACGGCTTTGGCATGAACCGGAAAAACCTCCCGGTTGACCAGTGGCCCGAGCTGTTCCTCCACTGGCTAAAAGCGATCAACCTGATCAGCTGAAAAACAAATCTGCGGCCGGAAGAGAATCCAAAAAGTGATTCCGCCGGCCCGTTAACCTATTAATAATCTTATCCATGAATAGCGCTACCCACCCCCTGAATGTTTTCAAATATTGCCCCCGCTGCGGATCGTCCGATTTTCCGGTCTCAGGACCTCGGTCGTTCCGGTGCGGCAATTGCGGATTAAACTATTACATCAACGCTGCAGCTGCGGTGGCAGCGCTCATTTTTGACGAGACCGGAAAACTGCTGCTCACGCGCCGCGCAGTGGATCCCGACCGCGGAAAACTCGACCTGCCCGGCGGCTTTGTCGATCCCGGCGAAACGGCCGAACAGGCTGTCTGCCGCGAGCTGAAAGAGGAACTGGGAATTGAAGTCAAAAAACTAACCTTCTTCACTTCGCACGCCAATGAATATCTGTTTTCCGGACTGACGGTATTTACCACCGACCTGGCTTTCCGCGCCGAAGCCGTTTCGCTCGACAACCTGTGCGCCTGCGACGACATCAGCGGATTCGAGTGGGTTGATCCCCGCGAAGTTGACCTGTCGGAAATCCCGGCCCCTTCTATCCGTTTTTTTGTTGAAGAAGCCTGCAAATGAGTAAGGAAAGCAAAAGCATAAGATCCCGAATGGCGGCCCTGCGAAAAGGAATGGCAGAGCAGCAGATCGATGCCCTCTATATTTCCGGAACCGATCCGCACGGTAGCGAATACCTGCCAGACCGGTGGCAAACCCGCCGGTTGGTAACCGGGTTTACCGGTTCGTTCGGAGAAGTAGTCATCACAGCCCGCGAAGCCGGCTTGTGGACCGACAGCCGCTACTTTCTGCAAGCCGAAGCCCAGCTGCAGGGAACCGGCATTACCCTTCACAAACTCCGGGTGCCGGAAGCGGTACCGCCGGCCGAATGGCTGGCCCAAAATCTTCCGGCCGGAAGCCACGTGGGCATCGACCCCTTTTCGCTGCCGCTGGGAACCTATCGCCAGTTCCGGCAGCTTTTTGCCGGGCAAAACCTGACGCTGACCAATGCCTCCGGCCTGCTCGACAAAGTCTGGCACGACCGCCCCGCTTACCCCGGCCGCCCCATCTTTGAACTTGACCTGCCCGTTACCGGCGAAACCCGAACCTCAAAAATCGATCGCATCAACGCCCTGCTGAAAGAGAGAAACGCCAGCCTGACGATAATATCGGCCCTCGACGACCTGGCCTGGACCTTCAACCTGCGCGGCAGCGACGTGGAATACAACCCCGTTTTTACCGGCTATGCCGTCGTCGGAAACGGCGTCGCACGGCTCTTTGTCAACCGCGCCGCCCTCGGCAGCCAGCTGCAATCGCGACTCGCTTCCGAAGGGATTACGCCCGACGATTATGAGAACTTCTTTCCGTTTCTGGAAACACTTTCCGGAACAACTGTCTCCATCGATCCGGCCAGTGCCTGCACGGCTATCTTCCAATCACTCAACAACCGTTGTCAGCTGGTGGAGGCCACTTCTGTACCGGCGCTGCTGAAAGCGGTAAAAAATGAGACCGAGCAGGAAGGGTTCCGGCAGGCCATGCGGAAAGACGGGGCAGCGCTGGTGGAATTTCTCTTCTGGTTGAAAAAAAGTGTGGGGAAAATCCCGGTTACAGAATACACCGCCGGCCGTAAACTGGCTGAACTCCGCGCCAAACAGCCCGGTTTTGCCGGAGAAAGTTTTGCGCCGCTGGTAGGTTACCGCGATCACGGTGCAATGGTCCACCTGAGTGTGGAGGCTGACAACGCCAATCCGCTGGAACCGAAAGGATTGCTGCTCTTCGATTCGGGCGGACAATACAACACCGGCACTACCGACGTCACACGAACCGTGGCGCTTGGCCCCCTCACCGACCGCCAAAAAACCGATTATACCCTGGTGTTGAAAGGGATGATCGCCCTTTCGATGGCCAAATTTCCGGCCGGAACCAAAGGGATGCAGCTCGACCTGCTGGCCCGTCAACATTTGTGGCAAAACGGGCTCAACTACGGACATGGCACCGGACACGGCGTCGGCCATTTCCTGTGTGTTCATGAAGGACCGGCCAGTATCCGCCCCGAACCCAACCCGCACGAACTGAAACCCGGCATGGTCTTTTCCAACGAACCCGGCCTGTACCGCACCGGAGAATATGGCATCCGTACCGAAAATATGATCCTGTGCCGCCAACTGGAAACTACCGGTTTTGGGCAGTTCCTGGGTTTTGAAACCCTGACGCTCTGCCCCATCGACACCGCGCCGGTGTTGACCGGCCTGCTCACTGCCGAAGAACGCAACTGGCTGAACAGCTATCACCAGCAGGTTTTCCGCGAACTATCACCCCTGCTGATGACTGAACTGCAACATTTTCTTGCCGGACTGACCCAACCCATTTAAGCGGCTGACGATCCTCTCTTCACAGATTGGATCACTGCCGCATCTGGCATTTTTCCCCGAAAACATCAGAAGGTTAAACCAACTGCTAAAACTGTCCTTTCAATAAAAAACGGATAGAAAATTCCGGAAGATTACAACCGTCCCAAACAGGCGCGCCCCGAAACCGAAACAATATTTTCTCCGGGAGAGGTCACAAAATCATTTCAAAATCCTCAAATAAAGACTTTTTTGTCGTAAATTACCACTGTCTTTATCCGGCTGTCCCGCTGCGGAAAAAATTAAAAAAACAGGATAAAAGACCGTAACGACCAGTTAAAAATGAGATCATGACAACAAAAAAAACGACTATCACCGTAAAAACGACCGTCGGTGCGCCGGTTGAACAGGTGTGGGAGCTCTGGACAACCCCGCGCCACATTATCCGTTGGAACTATGCCTCCGACGACTGGCACACGCCTTATGCCGAAAACGATTTACGTCCGGGGGGCCGGTTCCTCTCGCGTATGGCAGCCAAAAACGGCAGCGCACAATTTGATTTCACCGGGACTTACCAGGCGGTCGATCCCTACCGGCTGATCAGCTATCTCATCGACGACGGCAGACCCGTGCAGCTATCTTTTGTAGCAAAAGGAGAGGAAACCGAAATTACGGAAACATTTGAAGCCGAACAGATGCACCCTGTCGAAATTCAGCAGGCTGGCTGGCAAGCGATCCTCGACAATTTCAAAAAATATGCGGAAGCAGACGGCAGACCGGCGCTTCTCCACTTCGAAACAACCATTGGCGCCAATGCCGCAACGGTGTTTCATGCCCTTTTCGATGAAAAGATGTACAACGAATGGACGACCGTATTTAACCCCACCTCCCATTTTAAAGGCAGCTGGAAAAAAGGGTCAAAGATGATTTTTCTGGGGACCGGCCAGGACGGCAAAGAAGGGGGGATGATCAGCCGCATCCGCGAGAATATCCCCAACCGTTTCGTCAGCATTGAACACGTCGGCATCATCGAAGACGGGAAGGAGATCAGCAGCGGGCCGGATGTAGAACGCTGGGCAGGCGCGCTCGAAAACTACACCCTGACCGAAAACAACGAGGGCACCCTGCTTTCGGTCGACATGGATGCCTTTCCGGAATGGGCGGCCTACTTCTCCGAAACCTGGCCCCGGGCTCTGGAAAAACTCAAAACAATCTGCGAACGCTGAATCTGGTCCATTTTACCGGAAATAATCGAAAAAATCCGGAATGACTTGGGTTCGTTCATCCTAAAAAAATATCACTCAAAACTTTAAAAATCATGGCAAGCGTAAGTACTTATCTCAATTTCTCCCGCAACGCCGAGGAGGCCTTCCTGTTTTACCAATCCATTTTTGGAACCGAATTTATGGGCGACGGATTTATGCGTTTCAAAGACATTCCGCCTGCCGAAGGGATGCCTCCGTTGGCTGAAGCCGACAAAAATCTGGTGATGCATGTCGCCCTGCCCATTCTGGGCGGCCATATGCTGATGGGGACCGACGCCCCCGAATCGATGGGATTCTCCGTCAACTTTGGAAACAATGTGTATATCAGTCTCCACCCCGACACCCGCCGGGAGACCCAACGTCTCTTCGATGCGCTTTCCGCCGGGGGAAAGGTAGAGATGGAGCTGCAGGATATGTTCTGGGGAGATTATTACGGCAGTTGTCGCGACAAATTCGGGGTGCAATGGATGTTCAACTGCGCTGAAAAGCCCGTCCATGAATAATCCCATTTATCCCTGCCTCTGGTTCGACGGAAAAGCCAAAGAAGCAGCCCTCCTCTACTGTTCGCTCTTCGGCCCGTCGGCCATCACGTCCGAAAGCCCGCTGGTGGTTACCTTTGAACTCTCCGGACAAAAATTTATGTGCCTCAACGGAGGGCCCTACTTCACCATCAACCCCTCGGTCTCCTTCTATGCAGTGCTCGAAACCGAAGCTGAAGTGGACCACGCCTGGCAAACCCTGCTGGAAGGCGGCTCGGTGCTGATGCCGCTCGACCGGTACGACTGGAGCGCAAAATATGGGTGGCTGCAGGACCGGTTCGGCGTTAACTGGCAACTCTCGCTCGGCAAAACGGAAGAGATCCGGCAGAAATTCACTCCTACCCTCATGTTTACCGGCGACCAGAATGGCCGGGCCGAAACGGCCATCCGGTTTTATACTTCGGTGTTCGAAGCTTCGTCGGTGGCCGGCATCCTGCGCTATGCCCCCGGCGATAACGATGTGGCAGGAAACATCAAGCATGCACAGTTCCGGTTGGGAGAACAGCTCTTTATGGCCATGGACAGTTCGCTGCCTCACCCCTTTAGCTTTAACGAAGCCATTTCGTTTGTCGTCGAGTGTGAAACCCAGTCCGAAATTGACTATTACTGGGAAAAACTCTCGGCCCACCCCGATGCGGAACAGTGCGGCTGGCTTAAAGATCCGTTTGGCCTTTCGTGGCAGATTGTTCCCGCCATCCTCTCCCGGTTGATGAATGAACCCGGAAAAGCCGAACGGGTAACTGCGGCACTGCTGAAAATGAAAAAGCTGAATATCGAAGCACTGAAAAATGCCTGATACTCCGGGTTCTCCAGCGCCGTCGCCAGGGATAAATGAGAAAAATAGTTGAATGGCTGAATGGTTAAATGGCTAAATTGTTAGATGGTTGAATGGTTGAAAAAATCAATCAATAAGAAGCACCGAACAAGAAATCAGAAACTGCAAAATTGTTCAATGGTTGAATGGTCAGATGGTTGGTGTGTTCCCTCAGCCGGAACGGGCGAGATGTTTATAAATGCCGGATAGAACCTTCCCCCCGGCCCCCTTCCAATCGGAAGGGGAAGTGTGATTCTGCATAAAATTCCATTTTGGTTATTGGATATTGGCCGTTGGGTATTGGAAATTTAACCGGACATGTCAATAAGAAGCACCGAGCAAGAAATAAGAAACCGCAGAATGGTTAAATGGTTGACGCGCTTTCAACCACCCGGAACGGGCGAAATGTTTATAAATGCCGGATAGAACCTTCCCTCCGACCTCTTCCAAACGGACGGGGGAGCTCAACGCTGCTGAAATGTAATCTTTGGATATTGAATATTGGCTGTTGATCATTGGACATTTGAATGGCCAAATGGTTGGATGGTTGAATGGTTGAAAAAATCAATTAACAAAAAACCCCGAACAAGAAATAAGAAACCGCAGAATTGTCGAATGGTTGATGTTTCTGCCACCCGGAACGGGTGGAATGTTTATAGAACTTCCCCGGCTCTTGAACCTGCAACATGAAGTTTTAAAAGGGTGCCCATTTAAATTCCACCGTTATGAATACATCTGAAAAAGCCTACATTGGTTGTCCGGTACAATATGCCAGGCTGTTTATCGCAGGGAAATGGCAAATGGGCATTCTGTGGAATTTGCAGAATCAGCCGTTGCGTTTCAGCGAAATAAAAAATCTGCTTCCGGGAATTTCTGACAAAACACTGATGCAGGAACTGGACTTCTTTGTTCATGAAAAAGTGGTCGAACGCAAAACCTACAGATTTCCCTCCCCAAGGGTCGAATATAAACTTTCGGGCAAAGGAAGGAGTTTAATTCCGGTCATCAGCACCATCGTTGAGTGGGGCTATTGCTATCTGCAGGATCAAAAAGCCGACAAAAAAATGAGCCTCACCCCCTCGTCGGTTATAGAGTCTATTGAAAACAGGATGGCAGAAATTGAGTAACCGTTTTTATGGTTGGGGAAATCTTATTCCATATTTGGAAGCGATGGCAACCAATCTTGGAATGTCGGGTGGTGTTTGCGGCATTGGCGGAAGCTGCACCTCACCTGCCGGCACGCTCATTTCAATAAAATATTTCTCAAAACCGCCCGGAGTCAGCAACATCAGCGTTTCCAATGTTTCTGTCTGGATTTTAAAAGAGTGCTGGATATCCTTCGGCAAAAACATAACATCGCCGGGTTTGGCCTCAAAAGTTTGCTGGTCTACCGTATATTGCACCTCGCCCTCGAGGATCAAAAAGGTTTCATGCTCCCGGGTGTGGGTATGGGGCGGCGGCTCCAGTCCCCGGCGTTCGGTGGCGCGAAGCAGGGAATACGTTCCGCCAGTCTGCTCAGAACTGACCAGCAAAGACATCAAATGACCGATGTACCAGTAGGAATTTCCCTTCTTTCGGCTGGCAAGCAGTGGCGGTAAAAAGGCCTGCTCTTTTACATTTCCTCCCCAAACCTTCGGAACAACAAACAAGCTGCCCATCATCCCCATCGTGTTTAAAAATGCTTTTCTTGACAACATCGTAGATTGTTTTTAGGTATTATATCTCAAAGATAAATGGCTGTTTGCCCCGTAAATCAGTTGGCTTACCAAAAGGTAAGCTCTGCAAAATTCCCGATTTATAGCTGTGGAACCTGTTCAAAATTTCGTGTTACCCACGGAGACTGAAAGAATGGGTTTTATAACTTTAACCAGTTGGTTTTTAACGGAGGCCAAAGTCGTTTTTACAGGTCCGGACCGATATTTCAGCTAACAAAACGAGCAAACTCCGGAGCGTATGAAGAGAGAAAAAATATTCCACATCGAAAAAAATGTGTTCTTCACCGGATTGACCAGTTTTTTCACGGACACTTCCGCTAAAATGATCTACAGCGTGATGCCCCTTTTTTTGCTGTCCATCGGGGCATCCAAAACTTCCATCTCGCTGATTGAAGGAATCGCCGAGAGCACCGCCTCGCTCATCAAGGCCTTTTCGGGATATTGGAGCGACAAA
The DNA here is from genome assembly GCA_029975525.1 of Prolixibacteraceae bacterium. Taxonomy (GTDB): domain Bacteria; phylum Bacteroidota; class Bacteroidia; order Bacteroidales; family Prolixibacteraceae; genus UBA1413. The sequence continues at coordinate 19,696 of JARKOX010000038.1, forward strand.
ATCGGCAAAAACAAACCATTTATGATCCTCGGGTACGGTATTACGGCGCTGATCACCCCGTGGTATGCCCGGGTTAAATTTCCGGTGGAAGTTCTGTTTCTCCGTTTTTTCGAGCGGATTGGAAAAGGGTTGAGAGCGGCCCCGCGCGACAGCCTCATCAGCGGATCGATCCCCCGCGAAGAGGCCGGCAAAAACTTCGGTTTTCACAAAGCGATGGATAACAGCGGCGCCATTGCTGGCCCCCTCGCCGCCTTCCTGCTGCTCAGTCTCTTTCCGCTGAACTACACCAACATCTTCCTGTTTGCAACGATTCCGGCCCTTCTGGGAGTAGCGACTATTGTTGTTTTCATCAAAGAGGCGAAGAATGTTCCGAACGGAAACCACCAGCCGTTTCAGCTGAAACAGCTCCCGCGGAAATATTACCGCTTCCTGGCTGTGGTTTTTGTCTTTATCCTGGGCAATTCGGCCGACGCCCTGCTGCTGGTCAAAACGGCCGAAACGGGCATCGATCCGTCGTATGTTCCGTTTGTGTACATGATCTTCAACACGGTGTCTGTTTTTCTGGCTATTCCGGTCGGAAAAATGTCGGACAGAATAGGCCGCGAAAAGCTCATCATCCTGGGTTTCTTCCTCTACGCCGTGGTCTACTACTTTTTCGGCCGGCTCAACAGCCTGCCCTTTTTTATATTACTTTTTGTTTTTTACGGATTTTACAGTGCCCTGACCGACAGCAGCCAGAAAGCGCTGATCGCCGATATAACGGGCAAAGAATTAAGAGGAACGGGATTTGGCATCTACCACGCTGTGCTGGGGGTTACCTTGCTGCCGGCCAGCTTAATTGCCGGCATACTTTACGATCAGGTAAACTCAAACGCCCCCTTCTATTTTGGCTCGCTGATGGCCCTGGCTGCCACTGTTTTGATGATTCTTTTCACCATTTCAGAAAAGAAAAAAACCGGGCGCAACCTGTAAAAAACTTTCCACGTTGATTATCGAATTCAGTAAGTGTAGGAAACAAAAGCCACTTTGCGGGAGTCGGGGCTCCACGACGGCACATTGAGGGTTCCCTGACCGCCGTAAAGAAAAGCCAGCGCTTTTACCTCGCCGGTTTCGACCGACTGCAGCCGCAACATTACCCGCTGGTTACGGGGATGCGAACCGGGCGGTACTTCGGGTAAATAGGAAATGTAGATCAGCCACCTGCCATCGGGCGACGGATGGGCAAACCAGTTGTTGTAGCCGTCGAAAGTTACCTGCTCGGGGTTGCTGCCGTCGGGCTGCATGCGCCAGATCTGCATGTTGCCGCTTCGTACCGAATTGAAATAGATATATTTTCCGTCGGGAGAATACTCCGGCCCATCATCGAGGCCGGGAGTCTGGGTCAGCCGGATCTCTTCCCCGCCGGCAGCCGGGATTTTATAAACATCATATTCGCCGTTGCGTTCGGCACAGTAGGTAAGCCATTTGTCATCGGGCGACCAGCCATGCCAGTAGGATGGTCCTTTTTCGGTAATCCGCCGCGGGGTGCCGCCGGTAACCGGTACCGTGTAAATAATGGAGTGCCGGTTCTCATTCTCAACGGTGTGGTGACTGATGGCCAGCATCTTCCCGTCGAACGAAATGCCGTGGTCGTTGTTGTTGGCGTCGGCAAAGCCGGTGTGGATCTCCACCGGAGTTTTCGACTTCAATCCCAGCCGGAAAAGTTTACCGTCAGAATTGTAAAGCAGAAATTTTCCGTCGCGCGACCAGTTGGGGGCTTCAATATGTTTTTCGGTGGCCCAAAGGACCTGACGGTGTCCGGTTTCCACCTCCAGAATTTCGAGACGGCTGGGAGAAGCGGGGGCATTTTCGCCGCCGGCGGCACCTGCCGGCACATCAAATCTCACATTCCAGAACCGTGCCTGCTCCAACACCTCAGGATTGTGTGAAGAGACAAACATTCCGCCCAGCAGGTATCGTTCCAGCGGCACCTCCACAACAGCCACTTCCCGCAGCGGGGCGTGATCTTTGGAAACCCGCAGGATAAAGGTATTTCCTCTGCGTTCGAGCTGCACAAATCCGGGCGCTTTTACATCGGCAACCAGCTCTTCGGTGGTTCCCCCTTTTTGCCTGCGGAACTGCAACGAAGTGAGGCCGTCGCCATGCACCGCCACATCCACATACGGCGCGTCATCCGCGGTCGACTCCCGGAGCATCAATCCCATTTTGCGGTGCGGATCAACTCCGGCTCCGTCAAAAGCGAGGCTGGCCGAAAAAATCACGTCGCCCTCCACTGGTTTCGACAGGAAAAAAAACTCATCGCGTTCAAACCAGATATTGTAACCGGATCCTTTCAGGGTAAACACCTGGCTTTCTGAATGGTAGTCAAACGATCCTTTCAATGTCGGATTGCCCACGTTGGCGCCGTGCGTAAAATATTCGCCCGGGAGTTGGGCAGAGAGTGGATTTCCGAAGATTAAAAACCAAAAAGCCGAAATGCAGAGGTACTTTTTCATGGGCCAGGCAGTTAGAGTGATTCGCGAATGATCAGTGAAGTTGGTAAAACTTCGCGAATTTTCTGCTTGCTTTTTACAAAAATTGCAGCTTTTTTGCCCATCTCGCCAAAATCGGTCGAAATCACGGTAATGCCGTTACCCACAATCTCTTTCATGGGGGTGTCGTTGTAGGCGATAACGCCAATTTGCCTGCCCGGCGAAAAGTCCCGGTGGCGGCACGCTTTCCAAACCTGAACCAGGTCGCTTTCGCAAACAACCAGATAAGCTTGTCTTTCGCGCAGCCTGCTGCTGTCAAATTCGCGGTCCACCCGGCATGCGATCCCGTGTTTTGCGCAAAACTGCCGGAAGGCCAGCTGGATCTCTTCGGGATGGGGGGTCCGGTGCGGGGAATAGATCAGGACAAACTCCTCGTATTTCTGCAGCAGGTGCCATCCCTCTTCCAGGCAGTTGGTCAGGGCGCTGTCGAAATTCTGCAGCAGGAAATTCGTTTCGGGGCGATCGCCGTTGCCCATATCGAGCACCAGCAGCTTGTTTGAATCGATTTTGGCCAGCGACGGGTGTAGCTTCCGGTTGTTGAGGTTCATCACCACATACATCGAATAACGCCCGAGGCTGTTTTGCACCAGCTGTTCGAAGACCCCTTCGTTGTAATGGTGAAAAAGCAAATCGACGGAGTAAGTTTCAGGCAGATTTTCGCGAAACGACCGGTACAACTGCTCTTTAAACGCGCTGAAATCATCGAGCAGCATCATTACCCGGAACGACTCGCTGGCAACAAAGTAGCCTTTGGTTGGGGTCGATTCAATTACCGACCGTTTTTTCAGAATATTATAAGCTTTAAAAACCGTATCGCGCGAAAAGCCGCTTTGCCGGCTCATGTCGTTAACCGAAGGCAGGGCGTTGCCTGGCGCCAGTTTTCCGGTGCTGATCGCTTCGGTCACCGAGTTGATCAGCTGCTGAATTTTAGTGGCGTTCGGCGAATCGCCGGTCGGCAGGTTTAACCTTTTCATAAGCATAAAGAAAAAGCTCCGGAAGGTACTCCGGAGCCTGTAAAAATTTTATCGGTAAAGTGGTCCAAAGTTCTGGCACGCACGGTAATCGGCGCCCTCTTTCTCTTCGCCGAATGCGTTCCAGGCGCTGGGCCGGAAAATTTTGTCTTCTTCCACGTTGTGCATACAAACCGGTATCCGCAGCATGGAAGCCAGGGTAATCAGGTCGGCGCCAATATGTCCGTAGCTGATTGCGCCATGGTTGGCTCCCCAGTTGGCCATCACGGAATAGACATCCTGGAAGGCGCCCTTTCCGGTGATCCGCGGCACGTACCAGGTGGTCGGCCAGGTTGGGTCGGTTCTTTGATCCAGCAGGGCATGCACCTCTTCCGGCAGTTCAATGGTCCACCCTTCGGCCAGTTGCAGAACAGGTCCCAACCCTTTTACCAGGTTGATACGCGACATGGTAACCGGCATTTGTCCGGCTGTGCGGAACTGTGAGGAGAAACCGCCTCCCCTGAAATAGCCGAGACTACCGGGGCACCAGCGCGTATTTTCCAGACAGCGGTCAACCTCTTCGGGGGTGATTTCCCACCAGGGTTTCATCACCGGGTTCCCCTGGCTGTCGCGTTGCTGGGCGGTGGCGTCGAGCGTTGTCGAACCAGAATTGATCAAGTGGATAAAGCCATTAGCAGCCAAGCCATCCGGTTTTTTACCGGTTACCCGCTCAACGGCAGCCGGGCTCCAGTAGGTGCGGACATCCGAGAAGATCTGGGCGGTATTGGTAAGCAGATGGCCAAAAAGCATGGACACCCCGTTCAGACTGTCATTTTCCGTAGCAAACACAAATGCCTCACGGATTCCGTTCCAGTCGAACGAAGAGTTGAGAATCGTTTCCGAGAAGTCGCCGTTCGGATAGTAGTCGGTCCACTGGCGCTGCCCCTGGAAGCCGCCGGCAATGGCATTTCGTCCTTTGGCCTCTTCCCCGAATCCCATTTCGGCCAGTTTCGGGTTTCCGATCATCAAATCGCGCATGATGAGCGTCATTTTAACCACCACTTCCCACTCCCAGTCTTTGCGTTTGCGGTCTGACTGCTTTTCCGGAGCATTGTGGTCCTTCCCTTCAATACATTTTTCCCTGGTCCATTTCAGCGCTTTCTGGTACTCTTCGTGGTCGAAAATCCCCTGGTCAATCCGGCGGGTCACTTCCGTCATATCCACAAATTCAGTGCGCATCCCCAGGTAATCCTGGAAAAAGTCGGGATTCACCATTGAACCGGCAATTCCCATGGAGGTGTAGCCCAGCGAGAGATAAGATTTTCCCCTCATTTGCGCCACGGCCAGCGCGGCATTTACAAAGCGGAGGATTTTTTCGCGGACATCTTCCGGGATAGCCGTGTCGTTGGCATCCTGCACATCGCGACCGTAAATCCCAAATGCAGGTAACCCTTTCTGGGTGTAACCGGCCAGTGCGGCAGCCAGATAAACCGCCCCGGGACGTTCGGTGCCGTTAAATCCCCAGACAGCTTTCGGAATGCCGGGATTTGAATCCATCACTTCGGTGCCGTAACACCAGCAAGGAGTAACCGTCAACGAAACGCCAACCCCTTCCCGTTCAAACTTATCGGCGCACATGGCTGCTTCGGCCACCCCGCCAATGGTAGTATCGGCAATTACGCACTCCACCGGGTCGCCACTGGGGAAACGCAGGTTTTCAGAAATCAGCCGGGCCGCTGCCTTGGCCATTTCCATCGTCTGAACTTCAAGCGATTCGCGGACTCCCCGCTCACGACCGTCGATAACCGGACGGATACCAACCTTGGGCAACCTTCCTATCAATCTGTAATTCATAGTTTTAAATTTATTATTGGTTTGAAATATACCACAATTGTATTGTGCTGTACTGTGCTGCAATCTAATCATTATTCCCGACGAAAAGAATGCCCGAAAACATTTTTAACTACTTTTAAGCACCTAAAAAACCAGCTTTCATGAAGCTTTTAAAAATCAAATTGCACTGGCAGATTTTAATTGCCCTGGTTGCAGCAACATTTTTCGGCTATTATTTTCCGGAACAGGTAAAATACACCACCTGGATGGGCACCATTTTTCTGCGTGCGCTCAACATGGTTGTGGTGCCGCTGATCCTCAGTTCGATAATCAGCGGCGTGACCAGTATTGGTGAAAGCAGCAACCTGGGCCGGTTAGGGATCAAAACCCTCTCGTTTTACATCCTCACCAGCCTGCTGGCTATCCTGACCGGGCTGCTGCTGGTAAATGTGGTACAACCGGGCAATGGCGCCAACCTCAACCTGTCGCAACCGCTGGAAAACCTGCCCGGCGCCGTAAACCCGGCCAGTGACCTCCTGATTCGGCTCATTCCCGAAAATATTTTCGATTCGATGGCAAAAGGGCAGATCCTCCCGATCATCATCTTTTCGTTGCTGTTTGGTTTTTTCATTACCCGTGCCGGGGAAAAAAACAAAATTTTTCTGACAACATTTTTTGAGTCAGCCTTTGAGGTGATGATGAAAATCACCATGTTCATCATCCGTTTTACCCCGCTGGGGATTTTTGGGATTGTAGCCAAAGAGGTGGCCCGAAATGCCGGCTCCCTGGGCAACATCGCCGGCAGCCTGGGACTGTACATGCTGGTCGTAATGGCCGGACTGATCGTTCACGCCGGGATTAGTTTGCCCATGATGGTAAAATTCATCGGCAAGGCCAATCCAGTGGCGCATTACCGGAATATGGCCACCCCGCTGCTGACGGCTTTTTCCACCTCCTCGTCCAATGCCGCGCTGCCCCTTTCGATGGATGCTGTAGAACACAAAAGTGGCGTTTCAAATAAAATCGCCAGCTTTACCCTGCCGCTGGGAG
>JARKOX010000056.1 GCA_029975525.1 Prolixibacteraceae bacterium
TCAAGATAATCTCCGGTCCCGGCGGGGTCGTACGTTTAAATGCTGATCTTTTACTTCTCCCCATCCAAACACCCGTTCAACCAACGGTTCACATGTTCTGTCGCAAATCATTGTTAAAAAATTAAAAATTTTCATTTCAGTAAACTTTTAAACCAAAAAAGTTTTCTAGCTTTGCAGTCCGAAAAATCTCTGACCAATGGAAGCAAGGGAAAAGATACTGGATAAAGCGATTGAGTTATTCCTGAACCTGGGGATAAGGAATGTTACCATGGATACAATTGCCGCTGAATCCGGTGTTTCGAAGCGTACAATCTATGAATTGTTCAAAGATAAGGATGATCTGGTGGTGCAGGCGCTGCGCGAGATGATCATCCGGCACAACCAGGATATGCTGGGCATTATCTCCCAAACGGGTAATGTGATTGAAGCCATTTTCATGATCATGAAAATGGAAACGGAAAGACGGGGGTCTTTTTCCAGGGTGTTTGCCGAGGACATCAAGAAATATTTCCCGGTGGTTAATGCCTCGCTGTATTCATGCAAGGAGAGCCTGAAGGAGTTTTCGGCTTCGTTTACCCTCCTCGAGAAAGGCATTCGCGAAGGCATCTTCCGCAAGGATATCCGGCTTGACCTTGTGGATAACTTCATCCACGAGCTGATCGGCGTGATCCATAACAGCGACCGCCTCAGGATGTTGCAACCTACCGGGCAGGAAGTGCTTTCGAGCATCTTTCTTCCTTATTTCCGCGGCATCTGTACAACGGAAGGAATGAAGTTAATGGACAAATATTTTGAGAACTTTAACGATTTTATCTAGTCTTTTTATGAAAACCACCTTTTTTACTTTATTGCTGCTCCTGTTTTCGTCAGGCTACGCGGGGGCTCAGCAGAAACTCACGCTCGACCTGGCCGCTGCCAGGAAAACGGCGCTTGAATACAACAAGACCATCGCCAACGCCGACCTGGCTACCCTGAAGGCCGCCGCCGCAGTGCGCGAAGCCATCGCCAACGGACTGCCCCAACTTAACGCCGCCGTGGATTACTCCAACGCCCTGGGTGCCAAAATCTCCATCCGCTTCGCGGAAGGGATGCCGGCCAGCGAGATCGACATCAAACCGCAGAGCAACTTTAACCTGAACCTTACCCAGCTGATCTTCAGCGGCAACTACATCGTAGGGGTACAAACGGCCAAACTTTACCAGAGCATGGCCGACATCAGCAAGGAGAAGTCCGAACTTGATGTCGTCGCCCAGGTGACCGACGCCTACCAGCTGGTGCTGATCTCGGAAGAGTTGCTCCGGTTGCTGGAGCAAAACCAGGCTAACCTGGAAGGGCTGTACGAAAAAACCGCCGCCCTCGAAACGTTCGGAATTATCGAGAAAACCGATGTGGACCAGCTTTCGGTGCAGGTGAACACCCTGAAGAACGCGGTGAAATCGTCGGAGCGCCAGCTCGAACTGGCCACCAATATGCTGCGCCTGGTGCTGGGCGTGCCGGTGGATACCCAACTGGAGCTGACCGACCGCCTCGAACGGATGCTCTCGGAAGCCGAGACCCTGCCCCTGGCTGAATCCTTTAAGGTTGAAGAGCAGGTGGACTTCAGGCTGCTGAACCAGCAGGAACTGGTGAGCCGCAAAATGATTGATATGCAACGTGCCAACGCCCTGCCGACCATCTCGGGATACTACCGCTACACCTACAAGCTGCTGAAGCCCGACTTCGACATGACCCCCGCCAATATGGTGGGCCTGCAGATGAATATTCCGCTGTTTTCGAGCGGGGTGCGCATGGCCCAGGTGAAACAGGCGCGCATCGACCTGGAAACCACGCAGAACAACAAAAGCCTGCTCAGCGATCAGCTCAGAATCCAGGAAAAACAGCTGCGCTTCAACTACAACAACGCGCTGGAGACCTACCTGAACCAGAAAAATAATGTGGAGGTTTCGCGGCGGGTGTATGCCAGCCTCAAACTGAAATACGAGCAGGGCATTATCTCGGGACTCGACCTGATAACGGCAGACAACAACTACCTGAGGGCCGAAACCGACTATATCTCCGCCATGATGCAGGTGCTGCAGTCAGGCGTGCAATTGCAAAAACTTTACGGAAAACTGGATTAAGAAATATTTAAGTCTATCTAACATGAATACAACATTAAAAATTGGTCTTGCAATATTGTCTGTCACTGCGTTGGCATGTTCGTCAGGCAAAACGGAGAAGAAAGCGCAGCAGGACAGCGCTTCCGAAAAGGTAGAGGTGGTCAGGGTAGCGGAGCTGCAGGTGCAGCAGGTGGCCCGTTCGGTTGAGTATTCGTCCACCCTGCTGGCTTTTGAAGAGATTCACATGGCGCCGGCCTCGCCGGGCCGCATCGATCAAATCGCGGTGGAAGTAGGCACACGGGTAAGCAAAGGCGACCTGTTGGTTCAGATGGACCGCACCCAGCTTCACCAGGCCGAAGTACAGCTCAGGACGCTGGAAACCGATTTCAAACGTTTCGACACCCTGCGCAAAGTGGGCAGCGTGGCCCAGCAGCAGTACGACCAGATGAAGTCGCAACTCGACATCGCCCGCAGCAATGTGGCCTTCCTGCAGGAAAATACCCGCCTCAGGGCGCCCTTCAGCGGGGTGATCTCGGGTAAGTACTTCGAGCCGGGCGAGATGTATTCTGGTTCCCCCGTGGCCGCCATCGGAAAAGCCGCCATCGTATCGCTGGTGCAGATCGACCGCCTCAAAACCCTGGTGCCGGTCTCCGAAAAGTACTTCCCCATGATCCGCAAAGGCATGGAGGTGAATATCGGCGTGGATATCTATCCCGGCGAAACCTTCAAAGGGAGGGTGTTCAATATCTATCCCACCATTGACGCCGCCAGCCGTAGCTTCAACATCGAAGTGTCGGTGGATAACCCCGGCGGCAAACTGCGCCCCGGTATGTTCAGCCGCGTAACGCTCGACCTCGACCGCGAGGAAGCCCTGCTGATCCCCGCCATCGCCGTGCTTAAAATGCAGGGCTCGAACGACCGCTACCTCTTTATCGAAAAGGACAATGTAGCCAAACGCATCCCCGTGATCATCGGCAAACGCTAC
>JARKOX010000066.1 GCA_029975525.1 Prolixibacteraceae bacterium
TCTACAAAGCCGCCCAGGCCCGTATCTGCAAAGAGCTGGAAACAGCCGACGGAGCGGGAACATTCCGTGAGGAGAAGTGGGAAAAACCGATTGGCGGCGGACTGACCAGAAAACTGGTCAACGGAAAGCTGCTCGAAAAAGTTGCCGTCAATTTCTCACAGGTAGCCGGTGCGGTCACCCCCGCGCTGGAAAAACTGCTCACGGTAAAGGCCAGCCGTTATTCGGCAACCGGCATTTCATCGATCATCCATCCCAGAAATCCGTTTGTCCCGATGATCCACCTGAATGTCCGCTATTTTGAAACCGACAGCGGGCAACGCTGGTTTGGAGGAGGTATCGACCTGACCCCGCACTACGTTGATGTGGAGGAGGCAGCTGTTTTTCATCACCGTCTGAAAAAACTTTGCGACCATTTCGACCTCTCCTTCTACCCCCGGTTTAAAGCGTGGGCCGACGACTATTTTTTCCTTCCGCACCGCCAGGAGACCCGCGGCGTGGGCGGAATCTTCTTCGACCGGCTGGAACCTGCCGACGAGTGTGTTTTTCGCCGTTACCTGCGTTTCACCGTCGAACTGGCGATGCTCTACCCGCGCCTCTACAACGAAATTCTGCAGCGTAAAGCAGCGCTTCCCTACACCGAAACACACCGCAAATGGCAACAGTTTCGCCGTGGCCGATATGTAGAATTTAACCTGATTTATGACCGCGGGACCCGTTTCGGGCTGGAGTCGGGCGGACGAACCGAGTCGATCCTGCTGAGCCTGCCCCCGCTGGCCGAATGGGATCCCGACTTTTTGCCGCAACCCGGTTCGGCAGAAAAAGAGAGCCTCGAATGGCTCAAAAAAGATATCAACTGGATTGAAAAACTGTCTGCCCATGAATAGCTCCAAATCGCACCAAACGGCTGTTTTACTGGTTAACGTGGGTACGCCCGGTTCGCCGGCGGTCCCCGATGTCCGCAAATACCTGTTTCAGTTTCTCAACGACCGGCGGGTGATCGATCTGCCGTGGCTGGCGCAAAAGCTGCTGGTCAACCTGATCATTGTTCCGTTCCGGGCGCCCAAATCTTCCAAACTGTACCACCGCCTGTGGACGGACGACGGATCGCCGTTGCTGGTCTATTCGGAACAGCTGAAGGAAAAACTGCAGCAATCGCTGGGCGGCGGTTTCGAAGTGTTCATCGGGATGCGTTATGGCCAGCCGGCGCTTTCCAACGTCCTGGAAGAGATCCGGAGCCAGGGATTTGGCAAGATTGTAGTGGTGCCGCTCTTTCCGCAGTATGCCTCCTCCACAACCGGTACCGTAGCCGAGGCGGTGATGCGACAGGCCAGCCGCTGGTATGTGATGCCCGAAATCCGGATAATCCCCCAGTTTTACGACCATCCCCTGATGGTGGAAGCTTTTGCCGACCGCGCGCGCCACTACGACCTGGCTTCCTACGACCACATTCTTTTCTCCTATCACGGGCTGCCCAACCGCCAGGTTGATAAAACCCATCCGGGTATCGAAACCAGAGAGTGCACCTGCAGCGAAAAGATGCCGGAACATGGCCACTTCTGCTACCGGGCTACCTGTTACGAAACCACCCGTCGGATTGCCGGGCGGCTCAACCTGCCTGCCGAACGCTATTCGGTTGCTTTTCAGTCGCGGCTTACCAACAACTGGCTCGAACCTTTTTCGGACGAGGTTATCCGTCAGCAAGCAAAAGCAGGTGCCAAACGGATATTGGTGCTGGCGCCCTCCTTTGTGGCCGACTGCCTGGAAACCATTGTGGAAATCGGCTACGAATACGATGAGATTTTCAGGGAACTGGGCGGCGAAAAAGTGGAGCTGGTCCCCAGCCTCAACGACCACCCGCTGTGGGTGGAAACCCTCCGGGAGCTGGTGCTGGCTGAAAGCTGCCCGACCGGTGACAACTGATTTTTAGCCTCAGCCCGGAGTCCCCGTTTCCGGCTGCCTTTTGCGGCGGGGACAGGTCGTTTGGAAAGCGCACCGGCAGGCATGCGCTCCGGTAAAAATTAGTTTCCTCCCTGCCATAATTTTTCGATCAGGAGCAAAAAAAATGCACCGCTTCTACGGTGCATCTGCTGATATATCGAAATAAACGATTAAGCTTCTTCGGGAATCTGGTCGATATTGTCGTCGACCAGGATGCGACCACAATATTCACAGACGATAATTTTTTTGCGGCTGGCAATGTCGAGTTGCCGCTGAGGCGGGATTTTGTTAAAACAACCTCCGCAGGCGTCACGCTGGATAGTTACCACCGCCAACCCGTTGCGGGCATTTTTGCGGATGCGTTTGAAAGCCGAAAGCAACCTCGGTTCGATGAACGACTCAATCTTTTCCGCTTTGGCCTTCATTCGTTCCTCTTCAATTTTGGTCTCTTCGGTAATTTCATCCAGTTCGCGGTTTTTGCGGACCAGGTCCTCCATGCGCTCGGACAGCAGCTCTTTCGAACTGACGATGGCCTCTTTTTTGGCGCTCATCTCGGCGGTAAACTCCTTGATCCTTTTTTCAGACAACTGAATTTCCAGCGTTTGGAACTCAATTTCCTTGGAAAGAGAGTCGTATTCGCGGTTGTTCCGGACATTACTCTGCTGTTCGGTATATTTGGTAATCAGTGTCTGCGACTCCTTGATTGCAATTTTTTTATTGTTGATGGCGGTTTCCAGGCTCCTGATTTCATCTTCCAGGTTGTGCAACCTGGTTTTCAGGCCGGTAATCTCGTCTTCCAGGTCCTGAACTTCGAGCGGCAATTCGCCCCGCAACATTTTTATCTTGTCAATGGATGAAACTACGTTTTGCAGTTCGTGAAGCGCCCGCAGTTTCTCCTCAATGGATATCTCTTTTTCGTCTGGCCTTGAAAATTGCGTATTCATAACTCTTTAAAGTTGAAATTTCTCGTTACGGTGATCCTCTTTTCAGAAGTAATTCACCGGGTTGGTATTTACTTCCGACAAATGGACTGCAAATGTAGAGAATTTTTTTGTAAGTAATTCATAAAAAAGTTCTTTAGTAAACTGCTCACTTTCAAAGTGCCCCACGTCGGCAATAACGATTTTCCCGTCGGCATCGAAGAACTGGTGATATTTGAAATCGCCCGACACAAAGAAGTCAGCACCAGCCGAAAGGGCATCTTTCAGCAAAAAACTTCCGGCGCCGCCGCACAACGCGATTTTTTGCACCGGTTTTTCCCGCAGCGGGGTATGCCGGATAACCGGGCAGCGGAAAACCTCTTTCAGCAACGTGAGAAATTGTTTCTCGTCAACCGGCCGGGGAAGTGTTCCGACCACGCCGGCGCCGGCCTGGTCAAACCGGTTTTCAAGCGGATAGACATCCCAGGCCACCTCTTCGTAAGGATGTGCGTCGAGCAGTGCCCGGATCAGCTGTTTCTCCAGATATTTTGGGAAAATGGTTTCAATCCGTACTTCGGGTTCGGTGTGCAGCTTTCCTTTTTGACCCACAAAGGGGTTGGCGGCTTCTCCGCCCCTGAAGGTGCCGTTTCCCGCGACATTAAAACTGCACTGGTCGTAATTGCCGATGTGTCCGGCGCCGGCTTCAAAAATGGCCAGCCGCACTTTTTCGGCCTCTGCCACCGGGGCAAAGGTAACCAGCTTGCGCAGCATGCCGGCTGCCGGCTGCAGAATCCGGCAGTCGCCGAGACCCAGCTTTTCAGCCATTTTAAAATTGACGCCGCCCGAAACACTGTCGAGGTTGGTGTGCGCGGCATACACGGCAATGTGGTTGCGAATGGCCTGTTCAACAATCCGCTCAACGGGATTGCTGCCGGTAATTCGCCGGAGGCCGGAAAAGATCAGCGGATGGTGGGCAACGATCAACCCGGCATTCAGGCGGATTGCTTCTTCCACCACTGCTTCGGTCACATCGAGGGTAACCAAAACCGCATTCACCGCCTGTGCCGGCGATCCCAGCAACAGCCCGGCATTGTCATAACTCTCCTGCAAGGCAGGCGGGGCAAAGCGCTCCAGGTAGCCGGCAATCTCTCCTACGGTAACCGTTTTATTCATTCTTCTCCCAATTCATTTCTGATTTCCAGCAACTGCTGCCGGATATTTTGTAACCGTTTCACCACTTCAAAATTCTGGGAAGTACTTTCGCGGTTATCCTTGATCCGCTGCCGGGCTCCCTTGAGGGTCATTCCCCGCTCTTTCACCAGATGATAGATCAGCTTCAGGTGTTCGATATCTTCGGTAGTAAACAGGCGGTTCCCCTTTTTGTTTTTGAAGGGTTTCAGGGTGTCAAACTCTTTATCCCAAAACCGGATCAACGAGGCATTCACGTCGAGCATTTCGGCGACCTCGGTGATCGTATAAAATACCTTTTCTATTTTGGGTTCTTTGTGTGACACGTTTTAAATCGATAAGATTATCCCGGAAGCGGGCGATAATTTTTAGTCGAAGCTCTGGCCCATGTTCGAAGAGATGGCGATCATCTTTTCGTATTCCTGCGGCGTGAGATCCATGTAGTAGAACCACTGCGGATTGACGGGCTGTCCGTTTTTATGAACTTCGTAGTGCAGGTGCGGAGCCGTTGAGGTGCCGGTACTTCCGACAAATCCGATCACGTCGCCGCGTTTGACCTGCTGCCTGAGTTTTATATTGAATTTGCTGAGGTGGGCGTAAATCGTTTTGTACCCGTAGCCATGGTCCACCTCGATGTAGTTTCCGTATCCTACCCGGGAGCTGCCCACGTCGGTGATTACCCCGTCGCCGGTGGCATAAATCTCGGTCCCGATGGGTGCGGTAAAGTCCATTCCGTAGTGAAACTTCCGGATTTTGTACACCGGATGGATGCGGTGCCCCCACCCCGAGGCCGTCCGTTTCAGGTCGGCATTTGAAATGGGCTGAATGGCCGGAATCGAAGCCAGCATTTTGCCTTTGTCCAGCGCCAGCTTCATCACCTCGTCATACGACTTCGACTGAATATAAGCCTCTTTGGCAATAATATCCAATTTTCTGGCCGTGGCAATCACCAGGTCGGCATTGTCCATATTTTCCAGGTGGGCATATTTGTTGGTTCCGCCAAATCCGGCCTTTCGGACGGAAGAGGGAATCGGTTCGGTTTCAAAAATCACGCGGTAGATGTTGTCATCGCGCTGCTGGATATCGTCAAGGACTTTTTCAATGGTTTCCAGGTCTTTCTGCATCAGCTTGTACTGGGTCTGCAACCGCTGGTTTTCCCGTTTGATCGCTTTGGCGCGGGGAGTTTCGTATGTGTTGATGATAAAAACAACCAGTACAACGGAAAATGCCAGACTGCTGGAAAAATATGCAAAAAACCGCGTAAGCCTCTCTTTTAATGATACTCCATGTTGTTCGTAGCTGAGGGTTTCCGGGTTAAATCTGTATTTTTTTTTCAACATACTGACTACCTTAATTTTTGTTGCCGGTAGCAACTACAATTGATTATTTCGTCTAAATTTGCAAAATTTGTTTGATATGAGGAACAAGCATGGCCGCAAAAGTAAAGAAAATAAGCCTCATAAAATAAAGTTGCCGGCAGGCCTTTAATTATTTTTAACAATCGACAGGTAAAATTTTGATAAAAATGACGATGACCTCAAAAGAGATCCGTAAAGTTTTTCTTGATTTTTTTGCAGAGAAAGGACACCAGATTGTTCCCTCTGCCCCCATGGTAGTAAAGGACGACCCCACACTGATGTTCACCAATGCCGGGATGAACCAGTTTAAAGATATTTTTCTGGGCAATGAACCCACCCGCTGGAAACGGGTGGCCGACACCCAGAAATGCCTTCGGGTTTCGGGAAAACACAACGACCTGGAAGAGGTGGGGCTGGACACCTATCACCACACCATGTTTGAAATGCTGGGCAACTGGTCGTTTGGCGACTACTTCAAGCAGGACGCCATCAACTGGGCCTGGGAGTTGCTGGTCGACCGGTTTAACATCCCCGCCGACCGCCTCTACGCAACCATTTTCGAAGGAGACCCTTCCGAAAACCTGACGCAGGACGAAGAAGCAGCAGCCTACTGGCGGCAGCATCTGCCCGCCGATCGCATCCTGCTGGGGAACAAAAAAGACAACTTCTGGGAAATGGGCGACACCGGTCCGTGCGGCCCCTGCTCCGAAGTTCACGTTGACCTGCGCGACGATGCCGAACGCCTCAAAGTGCCGGGCGCCCAACTGGTAAACGACAGCCATCCGCAGGTTATTGAGATCTGGAACCTGGTATTCATCCAGTACAACCGCAAAGCCAACGGCTCGCTGGAAGAACTGCCCGCCAAACATGTCGACACCGGCATGGGATTCGAACGCCTCTGTATGACCATCCAGGGGAAAAAATCAAACTACGACACCGACGTTTTCCAGAATATCATTGCCGAAGTCGGAAAGCTCAGCAGCCAACAGTATGGCGAGAACGAAAAGAGCGACATCGCCATGCGGGTGATTGCCGACCATCTGCGCGCCGTCTCCTTCGCCATTGCCGACGGACAGCTGCCCTCGAACAACAAGGCGGGCTACGTGATCCGGCGCATCCTCCGGCGGGCTGTCCGTTACGGTTACACCTTCCTGGGATTCCGCGAACCGTTTATCTGCAAGCTGATGGAAGCGCTGAAACAAACCATGGGCGAAGCCTTCCCCGAACTGGCCAGCCAGCAGCCGCTGATTGAAAAAGTGATCCACGAAGAGGAAGAGTCGTTCCTGCGCACGCTCGAAACTGGCATCCGCCTGCTGGACAACCTGGTTGAAAAAGCCAGGACTGCCGGAAAAAATGAACTCTCCGGAAAAGATGCCTTCATCCTTTACGATACATACGGTTTTCCGCTTGACCTCACCGAACTGATCGCCCGGGAAAGCGGAATGGGCGTTGATGTGAAAGGTTTCGACGTGGAGATGCTGGCCCAGAAAGAACGGTCGCGCCACGCCGCCACCCTTGAAACCGACGATTGGGTTGAGCTGTACAAAACCGATAAAGTGGAATTTACCGGCTACCACTCCCTGGTTACCGAAACCCGCATTGCCCGCTACCGCAAAGTCTCCCAAAAAAATAAGACATTTTACCAGCTGGTTCTCGAAAAAACACCGTTTTATGCCGAATCGGGCGGACAGGTGGGCGACACCGGCTACCTGGAATCCAACGGCAAAAAAACAGCGGTGGTGGATACCCAAAAAGAGCACAACCTGATCGTACATATCGTCAGTGAGCTGCCCGAAGATCCTACCGTAACCTTCCGCGCCGTGGTCAACGAAAGCCTGCGTCAGCTCACCGCCAACAACCACACGGCTACCCACCTGCTCGACCATGCCCTGCGCGAAGTGCTCGGAAAACATGTCGAACAGAAGGGGTCGCTGGTACATCCCGACTACCTGCGCTTCGACTTTGCCCATTTCGGGAAAATGACCAAAGAAGAGCTGAACCGGGTTCAGCAGCTGGTAAACCGGATGATCCGCCAAAACCTGTCTCAGGAAGAGATGAACAACATTCCGTTTGCCGAGGCCAAAGAAAAAGGAGCCATCGCCCTGTTTGGCGAAAAATACGGCGACACGGTGCGGGTCATCAAATTCGGTGAGTCAGTTGAACTCTGCGGAGGCACGCACGTGCCGGCCACCGGCCAGATCGGGCCCTTCATCATCCTGTCGGAGAGCGCCATTTCGGCCGGCGTCCGCCGCATTGAAGCCATCACCGGCGACAAAGCCGACGCTTATCTCCATGAAAAACTGGAAGAACTTGCCGAGACCAGCCTGCTGCTCAACCACTCAAAAGATATCCGCAAATCGGTGGAAGAGTTGCTCGAAGAAAATGCCTCGCTGAAAAAACAGCTGGCCGGATTTGCCAAGAAAGCCGCATCGGGCATCAAAGAAGAGCTAAAAAACAGCGTGACAACAATTAACGGAGTGCAGCTGATTGCCGCCCGCGTATCCCTTACATCGGCACAGGCAATCAAAGACCTGGCCTACCAGCTAAAAGGCGAAATCCCCAACCTGTTTCTGGTGCTGGGCGCCGAAATCGACGGAAAACCTTCTCTGACCGTGATGATTTCCGAAGAACTGGTACAGGCCAAAGGGCTGGATGCCGGAAAAATCGTCCGCGAAGCCGGAAAAGAGATGAAAGGCGGCGGAGGAGGACAACCCTTCTATGCCACTGCCGGCGGAAAAGATGTTGCCGGCCTGGATGCCGCTATTGAGAAAGCCAAATCATTCGTACAATAGAACATTTTACATACGATCACTGTTTCGAGGATGTCCGGTTCATTTGCCGGACATCTTTTTTTTGAATCGTTTCGAAAAAGGTTTTAATTTAAGCAGCTTTAAATTCAACAATTATGAAGCGCATCTACTCTTTTATAACTTCCCTGCCATTCATGGCATTTCTATTTCTGATCCTCGCTTTTTCAATGGGTATTGCCACTTTTGTGGAGAGCAGCTACGGAACTCCGGCCGCACGTGCGCTGATTTACAACACGCGCTGGTTCGAACTCATCTGGCTGCTGCTGGCAATCAACCTGGCCAACAACCTTTTCCGGTTCCGGCTCTACACCAAACAGCGGCTGACCATCGGGATCTTTCACCTTTCGTTTCTGGTTATTCTGCTGGGGGCCGGCGTCACCCGCTTCCTGAGTTTCGAAGGGATGATGCACATCCGCGAAGGCGAAAGCTCCAGCCAGATTCTCTCTTCCGACAACTATTTTTATGCCTCGCTGGATGAACAGGCGAAAGAGCGGCGCGTCCAGTTTTCGGAAATCACGCCGAACGGTTTTTCTGAAAAGTTTGAACTCGACGGAAGAGAACTCTCTGTCAAAACCGTGGGCTACCTCACCGATGCCATTCGCACGCCCATGCTGGCGCCAGGTGGCGAGCCGGTAATCGATTTTGTTTTTTCGGCGCCCTCCGTGCAGGGCATGCAAAGTTTCACTTTTCAGAAAGGAAATCTGCTCGACCTTCCGGGATTCAAGGTAGGATTTGAAACTGCCGGGCCGGCCGACATCCGCTTGTTCGGACAACAGGAGCAGCTGCTGATGCTTGCCACCGATACGGTTTCGGAAATGGCAATGGGCACGCAGCAAAGTATCAGTTTTGTTCCCGGCGACACCATCGAACTCAAAAAAATGTTCCTCTACAGCTTCGGCAACTACCGTTTTCTGATCCGGAACCACTGGGAGAGCGCCATTTTTACTGCCGCAAAGGGACAGCAGGGCGAAACCGGCGAAGATGCGGTGCTTGTCAAAATCTCTGACGGGCTGAAAGAGCGGGTTGTACCGGTTTTCGGCCATCCCGGCAACCGCCCCGACACCCTGACCATTCCGGTTGGCAGCGCCACTCTGCGGCTGGCTTACGGCGCCAAACCACTCGCTGTTCCGTTCGCCATCTCCCTGCGCGACTTTCAGCTTGAGCACTACCCGGGCTCCAATTCTCCCTCCTCTTTTGCCTCGGAGGTAACCCTCTCCGATCCCGGCCGGCAGGTCGAAAGGGATGTCCGGATTTTTATGAATAACACACTCACCTACCGCGG
>JARKOX010000076.1 GCA_029975525.1 Prolixibacteraceae bacterium
AGCCCGGTCGGTGGTGAAGTGGCTCAAAGAAGGCTGGCATGTGGCGGTGGCTTATGTTATCGGCTTTTTCATCTTACTGGGAATTGTTGGCTGGGATCCGGAAGTGATTCCCAAAAAGAGTGGCAAGGCGGCAGCGGTTCAACAAACCGAGGCGCCTGTGCCGCAGCCTGCAACAACCGACTCCAAATAAACGATCCATTTTTGGGATTGGGGTCAAGCCGGAAAGTCTGGAAAAGATTTTCCGGCTTTTTTGAACTCTTCCCGGTTGTTTTTCCTCCTTTTGAGATCCTCCGAAACCCTTTAAAATTTCAGAAAAAGGCAGTATCCTTCCTTTTTTTCAATTTTCCGCAAAATTTTTCGGCCTTTAACATCAATTGATTATCAGTTGTTTGCTTTTGAAATAAAAATATTTTATAAAAAAACAGTACTATGTGTTGCAAAGTACCAAACAATGTATGTATATTTGTAGTGCCTAATTCAATGTAACGAAAGGTAATTTTCTAAAGAAAGTTCTTTGCAGCATGTAACGAAAACAGAAAACAGTCGTCATATTAGCAATAAAAAGGAAAACAACAGAAAACAATTATTAGAAAACAAAGCCATGAAAACAAAAAACAATGTTCAGAAAGCAGTTTTACGTTCGGGTGCCGTAGTCATCAGTTTTTTGCTGATTACGTTCACGGTCAGCGCAAACGGATTTTGGAAACACCTGCTCACGCACAACAGCTTCAATCAGATTGCACAGGCGTTGGTTGTCAATTCGGTTGAAAAGCCGTTGCCGGCAGCCCGGCCGGTTACCACCGGTCATTATGCCGATTTTCCGGTCGCTGCGGCCGACAGCCGTTTGGCGCTGGAGCCGTGGATGACCAACGTGTCAAATTTTACCAAAACCTCTGCCCCGCAGGTTGAGCAGGCCGCCGACCAGGCACTCCGGCTGGAAAGCTGGATGTTGGAAGAGAGCAATTTTGAGTTTAAAAATGCGGCCGACAAGCCGTTGAAGTTAGAAGGTTGGATGACCGATTATTCGTTTTGGAGCGGTAAAAACCAGTAAACGTTGAACCGCCGCAACGAAGTAACGATGTGAAATTTTACTGTAAATGAAAGGGTAGCAGCTATGAAAATTGAAAACACAAAAGCACAGATGAGAAAGGGAGTGCTGGAATATTGCATCCTGCTGGTGCTTGATGGAAAACCGCTTTATGCCAGCGACATCATTGAGGAACTGAAAGTGGCCAAAATGATCGTAGTCGAAGGCACCCTCTACCCGTTGCTTACCCGCCTGAAAAATGACGGACTGCTGGCTTACCGGTGGGAAGAGTCGACACAGGGGCCTCCGCGGAAGTATTATGAACTGACCGACGATGGCCGCGAATTTCTTGGCGAACTGCAGAAATCCTGGACTGATTTGGTAGAGGCCGTGGATAAAATCAGAAATCACCGGGCCTGATAAAATATAATGGATCGTGCAACAAATCTCAAAACTGAAACAATGAAAAAGACATTTACCATCAATATCAGCGGTACGGTTTTTCACATCGAAGAGGATGCCTACGAAAAGCTCCAGAATTATCTGCTGAAACTGAAAAATTACTTCGGGAACGACGACGAAGGAAAAGAGATCATCGCCGACATTGAAACCCGCATTGCCGAACTCTTCCTCGAAAAAGCCAAAGGAGAGCCCTCCGTTGTGGTTATCGGCTGGGTCGACGAAGTGATCCGGATTATGGGGACGCCCGAAGATTTTATCGAACAGGAAGGGGAAGAAGAACCCCTGGCCGGAACCGCTAAACGTAAACGCCGGCTCTACCGCGATCCCGATCACCGCGTAATTGGCGGGGTTTGTGGCGGACTGGGCGCCTATTTCAATATGGATCCCGTTGTTTTGCGGATCATTTTTGTCGTCCTTCTCCTGATCAACGGAATTGGGTTGCTGGCCTACCTCATTCTCTGGATTGCCGTTCCCAAAGCGGTAACCACAGCCCAACGCCTCGAAATGCGCGGCCAGGAGGTGAACATTACCAATATTCAGAAATCGATCCGTGAAGAAGTGGACGAAGTGAAAGAGAGCTACCAGAAGTTTCGCGCTTCCGACAAATATGCCAAAGGGCAGGAAGGCGTGTCAAAATTTGGCGATGTGGTTTACAATGTCCTGAAAGTTACCCTTCGCGTGCTGGTGGTCTTCTTTGGGGTTATGCTCATTTTAACCGGTTTTTTCGGGCTGATCGGTTTCCTTTCCACACTCATTATCGGTCACTCGTTTGTTTCAAGCTGGCCGCTGCTGTGGAGCCCTGAATTTCATATGCCTGAAATCATGAACCACTTTGTCAATCCCGGCTCGCTCACCGTGGGTATTATTGCCATTGCCGTACTGGTTGGAATTCCGCTGTTGGCAGTGCTGTTTGTCGGGACCAAAATGGTATTCCGCTACAAATCAAACAATGCCTTCATCGGCCTGGGAATGGTGGGATTGTGGCTGGTTGCGCTGCTCACGCTGGTATTTGTCAGCGCCGGACAGATCGGAAATTTTAAAAACCGGACCTCCCTCTCCAGCAGCGAAACCATTAATTGCAACTCCTGTCAAACGCTCTATCTCGAACTGGGTGAAGATAAATACGATAGCTATGGCGAAGCTGATTTTGACATGGAACGCTTCAAGATGGTTTCGGTCGACGGGAAAAATATCCTGATCGGACAACCCCGGCTCAATGTCGAAAAATCGGGCACCGACGATTTCTCGGTAGTCGTTCGCAAACGTGCCCGCGGGAAAGACCAGGATGAAGCCAACTCCAATATCCAGGATATCGTTTACCGTTACGTGGCAAAGGATTCCATCCTCACGTTTGATCCCTATTTCCTGTTGGGAAATGAAAGCAAGTGGCGCGACCAGACGGTAGATATCACCGTTAAAGTTCCGGAAGGTAAAACCGTTTTCCTGGGCGAAAAGCTGGTTGAAATTATCTACGACATCGAAAATGTTTCAAATACCTACGATGCCGACATGGTCGGAAAATACTGGACGATGAAACCCGAAGGGCTGACCCTGAAAGGGGCTGCCGCTCCGGCCGACTCGCTCACCCACCTCAATTAGTGCAAACAACAGTTTTTTTCAGAAATAGTTTGAATTTTTAAGGACCGGTGCAATGCCGGTCTTTTTTTTTGACCGAATCAGAAATAGAGGTAAATGGTCTCTTCCGGTACGGCAAAACCTGCCGACCGATGGGCTGCTGAAAGGGCTTCAAAAGCGTGCGGAAGCCCCGGTAAAATTTGTTGCAGCGCAGTTTGAATTTCGGCGGGATAGTAGCTTCCGGCGATTTTTGCCCGGGTGATTACCCCTTTTTCCACTTCGAGCGAAACCGACACCGTTTTTTCGCCCACGGCAGCGGAGTTCTGAAACAGGTACGCCGGTGAGTAGTTAAACTGCCACTCCGGCGTTTCAAACTTCTCGCGGGCCAGCCGTTCAATTTGTTCCCTTTCGTCAGCCGGGATCTGGTACATGCGGCTGCCGGCTACGGTGGCCAGCTGGTGCTGAAACAACTGTTGCATAAAATCGCTGATGGCCAGCGGACTACTTAAAAAACCAGAGATATTGGCGACGGGGCTGCGGTTCGACTGGACTGCTTTGCCGGTGTATTTCCCTGGCGTCACGCGGATGGCATTCCCCAGGTTTTCAAGGTCGGAACTGAACAGCAGCGTGCCGTGGTGCAACACCCTCTTTTTGAAGACATGTTCGGCATTTCCCGATATTTTTTTGCCCGCCACCAGCAGGTCGTTCCGGCCCGAAGTTTCGGCGGCTACTCCCAGCGCGTGCAGAACGGAAACGATCGGCGCGGTAAATCGTTTGAAGCTGATCTCGTGTGGACCGGCGACATTTTTTATGAAGGTAAAGTTTATATTTCCGCGGTCGTGGAAAACCGTTCCGCCCCCCGAAATTCGTCTGGCCACCCGGATCCCGTGCCGGCGCACAAACGGATAGTTGATCTCGGCCATCGCATTCTGATGTTTTCCAACCACCACGGTATCATGGCTCTGCCACAGCATAAAAATATCGTCGGAATAGTGCTTCAGCAGAAATTCTTCAGCTGCCAGGCAAAAATTGGGATCGTCATTTTTCAGATGAATACAAAGCATAAAGGGACGGATTTGACCGTCCCTAAAATAGTTTTTTTCAGCTGAATCCTAAAATTCCAGCATCATTCCGATGGTGGGCAGCACCGATCCCAATTCATTTTTTACCCGTCGCAGCTGGTAGCGCTGTCCGTTGTCGGTCAGAATCAGGTTGCCGTTGCTGTCCTGTTCGCGGACAATAATTTCTTGGTCTTCCGATTTGAAGTTGTAAAAGTTCTGAATATCGATGTAAAACTTGGCGGTGATCCGGTTGAGGTAGTATGCTTTGTCGATCCGCAGGTCGAGCTGGTGGAAAGGGGCAAACCGCCGCGCGTTGAACTGTGAGTTGTCGGGATAAGGTCCTCCGGTGAGGTTCCACGCTTCAACCAGCGAACTGGTTTCGAGATCCCACGGGGTGTAGGGCAATCCGCCCACCAAACGCCAGCGCATCCCCAGGCGCCAGTTTTTCTTCAGATTTTTGGTAGAGGTGAGCACCACCAGGTGTTTGCTGTCCCACGCCGACACCGTGTAATGCCCTTTGCTGTTATTGAATTCGCTCCGCACCAGTGTGTATGACAGGTTAAAATTAAACCCGTTGGAGGTATTGAGGCGGGTTTGGAATTCGGCTCCGAAGGCGCGTCCTTTCGAAGCAGAAACCACTTCTTCATCGCCAATAACCCCAAAATCAGCTCCTTTGTTGGCCAAACTGATGGAGTCTTTTACCGAAAAAGGATAGTGGCCATATTTTTTCCAGAATCCTTCCAGGCTGAACAGGATGTTGGATTTGGGGCGGAATTCCACCCCACCGATCAGGTGGTCCGCAGAAATATACCGCAGTCCGTTTTCTTTGTTGACCAGCTTGTTGTTTTGTTTAAAACCCAGGCTGGTATAGGGCGGCAGCTGGTAGTAGCGGCCGGTATTAAAGTTGAGGCTCCACTGTCGGGTTAGGTTGTAGGAGAGGGAGAGCCGCGGCGAAAACTGTTTCAGCAGGTTATTCATCTCCGGCGAATAGTTGTTGGCATCGGCACGGAAGCCAAGCGAAACGACCAGCCGCTCGTCCAGGAAATTTTTGCTTGCTTGGGCAAAAAGACCCCATTTTAGCAAAGTAAGATCAGTCTGGTAGTTGATCTCCTGAATACCGGAATTGTAAAACCGGCGTTGCTGTGTTTGGTTCAGGTAGTTGACCTGTTCGATGTTGAAGCCGGCATTCAGCTTAAAACCATCGAGGCGGCTGCTGTTTTCGAACCTGAATTTGTTTTCAATCTCTTCCGAAGTGTAGTCAAATATTTTGTTGGCAGCCGAACTTTCATCATTTTCCAAGTATTTGTAGGCCGAATTGTTGAGATGGTTGCGGCTGATGACAACCGCTTGAAAACTGTTGTCGCGAAAGTGTTTGTAAACCGCGCCAACCGTGTAGTTCCACTGTTCGTTGACCGGCACCTGGCTCAAAATATATTTCTGCTGGTCGTCGGGATTTTTGATGCCGGTGTTCAGTTTAAACAGGTCGATGGCTCCCAGCCCGACGAGGGTCAGTTCATTTTTCTGGTCGAAGCGGGTCCGCACTTTAAACTGCAGGTCGTTGAAGGTTGGCAGAAATGGCAA
>JARKOX010000084.1 GCA_029975525.1 Prolixibacteraceae bacterium
CAGCGCGCCGAACGATTAACCGACGATGCCGGCCGCTTTGCCGGTTTGACCGAACTAACCGCTGAAATAACTGCGGATGGCGAAAACCGAAAAGCAATCAGCAACATGCTGATCGGCGTCTTCTTTGAAGATATCAACTACGCTGCCGATGGCGGCTTGTATGCCGAACTGGTTCAAAACCGGGGCTTCGAATACACCCCCGCCGACATCAAATTCCGCGATAAAAACTGGAACAGCAAAAAAGCATGGAGTTTCACCGGCAACCAGGAGTTTGTCATTGACACTGTCGCTCCGGTACACCCCCATCAAAAGCACTACACGGTGCTGACCATCGCCAAAATTGGGGAAGCGCTGCAGAATGAAGGTTTCGACGGAATCCCGCTGAAAGCCGGCGATAAATACCACTTCTCCGTATTTGTGCGGGGATTGGATGGCGCCAAAGGGAAATTGCTGGTCCGGCTGGTTGACCCAAACGGAAAAGTGTATGCCGCAGGAACCACTCCGTCAGCCGGCGCCCACTGGAAAAAGCTGGAGCTGGTGCTGACCGCGAAAGAAGGTACCGACAACGCCCAATTGCAGCTCATTCCGCAATTTACCGGTAAAGTGGCGCTCGACCTGGTTTCACTCTTTCCGCAGAAAACATTCAAAGAACGCCGGAATGGGTTACGCGCCGATTTGGCCCAGGCGATTGCCGATATGCATCCGCGTTTTGTCCGCTTTCCCGGCGGCTGTCTTGCACACGGCGACGGACTGCACAACATTTACCGCTGGAAAAACACCATCGGCCCGTTAGAAAGCCGCAAACCGGACCGGAACATCTGGAATTATCACCAATCGATGGGGTTAGGCTATTTCGAATATTTCCAGTTTTGCGAAGATATTGGTGCCGAGCCGCTACCGGTTGTTGCGGCGGGAGTGCCTTGTCAGAACTCCTCAACCGGCGGTTATGGTCAACAAGGAGGAATCCCGATGTGTGAGATGGATCAGTATGTACAGGATATTCTCGACCTGATTGAATGGGCCAATGGCGACAAAAATACCTATTGGGGAAAAAAACGGGCAGAAGCCGGTCATCCGGAACCTTTCAACCTGAAATACCTGGGTATCGGAAACGAAGATCTGATCACCGACATCTTCGAGGAACGTTTCACCCTGATTTTTAATGCGATTAAAGAAAAGCATCCCGAAATTACGGTGATCGGAACGGTTGGTCCGTTTTCCGAGGGAACCGACTACCGCGTGGGCTGGGAGATTGCTTCGAAACTGCAGGTGCCGCTGGTCGACGAACATTATTACCAGCCGCCGGGATGGTATTTGAACAACCAGGATTTTTACGATCGCTACGACCGGTCAAAGCCGAAAGTCTATCTCGGCGAATATGCCACGCACCTTCCCGGGCGAAAACTGACCGTCGAAACCGCCCTGTGTGATGCCCTGCACCTGCTCAATGTGGAACGGACTGCCGACGTGGTGAGCATGACTTCCTATGCGCCTTTGCTGGCCAAACACGGCCACACCCAAAGGAATCCGGATTTGATCTATTTCAGTAACACCGACATTTTTTTGACACCGGATTACTATGTACAACAACTGTTCGGACAAAATCCGGGAGACGAATATATCCCCACGCGGATCAAACTCTCAGCCAACGATCCCGAGGTACGGAAACGGGTGGCCTCCTCGCTGGTGAGAGACCACAAAACCGGCGACTACATCCTGAAACTGGCCAACTTACTACCGGTCGACGTCCGGGCGAATATTCCTCTCACCGCCCTTCCGGAATTTAAAAAGGAAGCAACGCTCACGGTTTTAAAAGGGGGAATCGAAGAGGAAAAGGTAACTCCGACAGTCGGC
>JARKOX010000128.1 GCA_029975525.1 Prolixibacteraceae bacterium
CGCCAACATTTACAAAAACGAGGTACAATTCAGCGAAGAGCGGCTGGGGAAAATATTAAAATCGCGCCGCAGCCAGGTTTTCCTCTCCACAAAAGTTTCCGAACGCTCCGGCGAGAAGGCCAAAGCGGCGATCGAGGCGAGCCTGAAAAGATTGCAGACCGACTATGTTGACCTTTACCAGGTGCACAGTGTCGTGGATGAAGAGGAGGTGCGCCAGTTCGGACAAAAAGAGGGCATTCTGCCTGTATTGAAAAAGCTGCAGGAAGAGGGAGTGATCAAACACATCGGATTTACCGGGCATACCTCGGCCAAAGCCATGAAACTGGCGGCCGAAATGTATGATTTCGACACGATGCTGATTGCCCTCAACCATCACCAGAAAGGGAAAGAACCTTTTGAAGAGCAGCCAGTTCCCTATGCGGCAGGCAAAGGAATGGGCGTGCTGGCCATGAAACTGATCCGTCCGCGCGAAACCGTGGCTGGCCTCCGTCCGGAAGAGCTGATCCGCTACGGACTCACCCTGGACCATTTTACCGCAGCAATTATTGGGATAGACAGTCTGGAGGTGCTGAAAGCCAATATCGATCTTTTACGGAATTTCAAGCCGTTGTCGCCCGAGCGGATGAAAGAGCTGCACGGCTCGCTGCAACCTTTCTACCGCGGCACACACCTGCCCTGGATGCAACCCGGCTACATCGACGGAAGAAACTGGGGGTAACCCGTCAGTAAAAAAAAGCAGGGTCTCCGGAGTTTTCCGGGCAGCCCTGCTTTTTTATGCGAATTAGCCGAGTGTGTGGATCACCAGCCCCGAACGCAATTTGGGTTCAAACCAGGTGGTTTTGGGCGGCATAATATTTCCCGAGTCGGCAATCCGGATCAGCTGCGACATCGAAACCGGGAAAAGGGCAAAGGCAACCTGCATTTCTCCCGTGTCAACCCGTTTCTTCAGCTCGCCCAGTCCGCGGATCCCGCCGACAAAATCGATACGCTGCGAAGTGCGCAGATCGGCAATCCCCAGCACCGGCTCCAGAATCTGCTCCGAGAGGATCGTCACATCCAGGCCGCCAATCGGGTCGCTGTCGTTGTACGTTTTGCTGCGGGCAGTCAGTTTGTACCAGTTTCCGGAGAGGTACATGCTGAATTCGTGCAGACGGGCAGGTTTGTAGATTTCGGCTCCCTGCTTTTCCACTTCAAAGCCTTTCTGCAGGGCGGTCAGAAACTCCTCTTCCGTGAGGCCGTTCAAATCTTTCACCACCCGGTTGTAGTCAATGATCTGGAGCTGGTTGTCGGGGAAATGCACCGCCATAAAAAAGTTATACTCCTCATTTCCGGTGTGATTGGGATTCCGGGCCTGCCGTTCAGCGCCAATCCGCGCAGCAGCGGCCGTGCGGTGATGTCCGTCGGCCACGTAGGTAAACGGAACTTTTTCAGCAAACAGACGTTCCAGCTCGCCGTTAACGGCAGCCTCCTTCACCGGCCAGAAGTGATGGCCGAATCCGTCTTCTGCCACAAAATCATACTCCGGCTCCTGGTTCCTGACAATATTTTCGACAATGGCATCAATTTCGGGAACCGCCTTGTAGGAAAAGAATACCGGCTCGATGTTGGCATTCAGGTAACGGGTGAGGATCATCCGGTCTTCCTCTTTGTCGGGACGGGTCAACTCGTGTTTGCGGATGATGCCGTTTTCGTAATCGGCGCAGGCGGCGCAGCCTACCAGGCCATACTGGGTGCGCCCGTTCATGGTTTGGGCGTAAATATAAAAACGGGGTTCCTCGTCTTCCACCAGCCAGCCGTTGTGCTGAAATTTCTGAAAATTTTCCACCGCCTTGTTGTACACCGTTTCGGAATGGATATCGGTTTCGGGCGGACAGTCAATTTCGGCGCGGGTAACATGCAACAGCGAACACTCTTTTCCGGCGGCCATGCGGGCTGCCTCTTCACTGTTCATTACATCGTAGGGCAGGCAGGCCAGTTCTTTAACAATTTCTTTGGGCGGTCTGAGACCTTTAAATGATTTTACGGTTGCCATATCAGTTTTTTATGAGATTGGTGACGATTTTTTTCACACAACAAATAGGACTTGTCGCCAACTTCAGCCTTTGGCGGCAAAAAACCGCTAAGGAAAGCAAAAATCAGCACAAGGAGATACAAAAATACCCGAAGAAGTGGAAATATGAAAAATTGATGAAGCCTGGTACCAACTTCTCCGGTCCTGCCCGGAGCGCGGTTATTTGTTCACCTGAAACTCGACGTTGCCTTTTTCAAAGAAAGCCACAATCTGTTCAGCGGCAGCCACACCGGCATTGGTATTGGCTTCAGCAGTTTGAGCCCCCATTTTTTTCGGTGTAAAATAGTACCGTCCGCTGAATTTTTCTGCAAAAACAGCCTTGCAGTCCGGCTCGATATCCGACAGGTAACGAATATCGGGGCGCTCTTCCATGATCCGGCACAGGTCGGCTTCGTTGACCACCTCTTTGCGGGCGGTGTTGATAACGATAGCCCCTTTTTTGAGTTCCTGGAGGACGGAATAACTAACCGACCGGAGGTGTTCGCCGCGGGCCGGCACATGGATCGATACCACGTCGCTTTTGCGATACAGCTCTTCGAGCGAGTCGGTAACTTTCAGGCCGATGGCAGCGGCCGCCGATTTGCTGTAACGGGTGAAGACGATCACCTTCATCCCCAGCGCACGGGCAATGCGGAAAACATTGCGGGCCACGTACCCGAACCCATGCAGCCCGAGGGTACGTCCGCGAAGCTCCCCGCCCGATTTGCCGCTAAAAAACTCGCGAATGCCGTAAATCGCCAGCCCGATTGCCAGCTCGGCCACCGCGTTGGCGTTTTGCCCGGGGGTGTTCATCACCACAATGCCGCGCTCCCTGGCTGCCTGGCAATCAACATTATCGTAACCCGATCCGGCCCGGACCACGATCTTCGCATTTTGGGCAGCTTCCAGCACTTCGGCATCGACGATGTCGCTGCGCACTATGATGGCATCAACATCGGCCACGGCAGCGATAAATTCGCTTTTTGACGTGTAGCTTTCGAGCGTTGTAAACTGGTAACCTGCCTTGCGGATTACTTTTTCAATTTTGTTTTTTGCTTCAGGAGCAAATGGCTTGTCGGTCGCAACTAAAACTTTTTTCATCCCTTTCTTTGATTAAAGTTTTAACTTCTGAATAAAAAAACAGAGCAGGACCCGCTGGCCCTGCTCCTGACTTATTTAGTTGTTTTTTTCAAACTCCTTCATCACGTCAACCAACGCCTGGACACTTTCGATCGGCATGGCATTGTACAGCGATGCACGGAAGCCGCCCACCGAACGGTGACCTTTCAACCCAATCATTCCACGCGAGGTGGCGAAATCGTTGAATGCTTTTTCCAGCTCGGCATATTCGGGTGCCATCACAAAAATGACATTCATGCGGGAGCGGTCGGCCGGATCGGGAATGGTTGAGGCGAACATTTTGTTGCGTTCAATTTCCGCGTAAAGCAGTTCGGCTTTTGCCTTGTTGATTTTTTCTATTGCTTCAACCCCACCCTGCTCTTTCAGCCAGATCAGCGTTTGCAGGCAGCCGAACACCGGCACGGTTCCGGGCGTGTTAAACATCGAATCGTTTTCGATATGCACGCGGTAGTCGAGCATCGTCGGAATCGGACGCGAAACTTTGCCCAGCAGGTCGTTTTTGACAATCACCAGCGTAGCGGCCGAGGGGCCCAGGTTTTTCTGTGCGCCGGCATAAATGAGGGCATATTTGGACACATCGATCGGGCGGCTGAAAATGTCGGACGACATGTCGGATACCAGCGGCACCGGCGAAACCGGGTCAACCAGGATCTCGGTTCCGTAGATCGTATTGTTCGAGGTGTAGTGGAAATAGTCCACATCGGCCGGAACCTGGTAATTTTTCGGAATGTAGCTGAAGTTTTTGTCTTTCGACGAAGCCACTTCAACCACTTCGCCCAGGAAGCGGGCTTCTTTGATTGCTTTGGAAGCCCACGAACCGGTGTTCAGGTAAGCGGCTTTGGTTTCGAGCAGGTTGTAGGGAGCCATCAAAAACTGAAGGCTGGCGCCGCCCTGCAGAAACAGAACCGAATATCCGTCGGGAACCTGGAGCAGCTCTTTTACCAGATCCATGGCTTGGGTAATCACCGCCACAAACTCTTTGCTCCGGTGTGAAACCTCCATCACCGACAGACCCGTGCCGGCGAAATTGAGGATCGCTTCCGCGGTTTTTTCCTTGGTGAACTCGGGCAATATCGATGGCCCGGCGTAAAAATTGTGTTTCTTCATTTGTTCAGTATTTTTTGAGTTAATAACTATTTTTTTCGGCAACCTCAATCAAAGAAAGGGAAAAGTTGAGGCAAGACCGATGAGAAAAATCAAGGTATGCTGCACGTTTGCAGGTTTTACAACAAGATTATAAAACACAAATATTCCTGACAAATATCAGAAAAAATAGAGATAAAATATTCCATCAGGCAGAAAAGCGCCCGTAAATCCTGATTTTTTAAACCTGGCGACACATCGTCCGGGGTGTTAAAAAACAGCAGGCGCCATTCCCGGAGGAGAAGCGCCTGCTGCCCGCTGATAATTCGCTATCCGAAGGATCAGATAAAGGGGAGTTTTACGATTTCTGCCGGAACTTTTTTATCACGGATTCCGACAAACAGCGTGGTGCCAATAGCCGAATACTCTTTGGAAACATACCCCATGCCGATTCCCTGGTTCATCACCGGCGACATGGTTCCGGAGGTTACCCGCCCGATCACGGTCCCTTCCGAATTATACAAAAGGTAGTCGTGGCGCGGAATACCCCGTTCGAGCATCACAAACCCGCGCAGTTTGCGGCTGACCCCCTCTTTTTGCTGCATGGCCAGGAACTCGCGGTCGATAAACAGGCGGCCGTTATTAAATTTGGTGATCCATCCCAGCCCGGCTTCAATGGGCGAAGTGGTGTCGTCGATATCATTTCCGTAGAGGCAGAACCCTTTTTCGAGGCGCAGGGTGTCGCGTGCCCCCAGCCCGATGGGTTTGATGCCAAATTCAGCGCCGGCCTCAAAAATGGCCTTCCAGAGTTTCTCCCCGTCTTCATTGTAAAAATAGAGTTCGAAACCGCCCGCCCCGGTGTATCCGGTTGCCGATACAATTACATTACTGACGCCGGCTACCTCTCCCGTAAAAAAGGTGTAATTTTTCTGGGCTGAAAGATTTACCGGGGTGAGCTTCTGAAGGGTGTCGACAGCTTTCGGGCCCTGAATGGCCAACAGGCTGATGCGGTCGGAGGCATTTTCCAGTTCAGCCCCGGCGCTGTTCTGGCTCACCAGCCAGTTCCAGTCTTTTTCGATATTGGAGGCGTTGACCACCAGCAGGTATTTCTCCGGCTCGTAGCAGTATAACAGCAAATCGTCCACAATGCCCCCTTTCCCGTTGGGAAAGCAGGAGTATTGAGCCTGACCCGGCACCAAAACCGTCGGATCGTTGGAGCAGACTTTTTTAAGCAGTTCGAGGGCCTGGGGGCCTTTTACCCATAT
Source organism: Prolixibacteraceae bacterium (assembly GCA_029975525.1). Taxonomy (GTDB): domain Bacteria; phylum Bacteroidota; class Bacteroidia; order Bacteroidales; family Prolixibacteraceae; genus UBA1413. The sequence goes on from JARKOX010000128.1 coordinate 5,539, forward strand.
TTCACCCATATGCGAAACATCGAAAACTCCCACCCCGTTGCGTACGGTCATATGCTCATCTTTAATGCCGGAGAACTCCAGCGGCATCTCAAATCCGCCAAATTCTACCATCTTGCCGCCGTTTGCTTTATGAAGGCTATTGAATACAGTTTTCTTCATGAATTATATTATTTTCGAATGCTCAAAATTATAGATTGCATGCAGGGGAAATTATGAATTTAATCAGCAAACCTGCAGGGCATGCTGATCCTCCTCCTGAACACAAAAAATGAAGCGCAAAGGTATAATTTAAAACCTTAAATTTGACAAATTATGAATTCGTTGACCGATCTCCGTTATCTGGAAGAAGTTGCCTCTGGCGATGCTGCTTTCGTCCGCGAGATAGCCGAAACATTCTTCCGTCAGATTCCTGATTTTGTTCAGAACATGCAGCGCTTCCTCGCCAACCGGGAATATGGGCTGCTGGCCAAAGAAGCCCACACCGCCAAATCGTCGGTACTGCTTTTTGGCCTCTCTCACCTGGCCGACCGGTTGAAAGAGCTGCAATTGCTGGCCGAAAAATCAGAGCAGGTGGAACGTTATTCCGAAATTATCGAAGAATTTGAAACCACCTGCCGGCTGGCAACCGACGAAATTAAAGTGAAACTCGGCTTAACCGAACCGATGTGATGATCGAGACCATCGGCTGGACCGGAAATATCCTCTTTGCGGTCTGCGGCATTCCGCAGGCGGTTAAGACGTGGCGTACCAAACGCGCCGAGGACCTGAGCGCGCTCTTTCTCTGGCTCTGGCTCACCGCCGAACTCCTCACCTTCTTTTACATCGTCGCCCTCGACCTGCAAACCCGCACTTTTCATTTCCCGCTCTACTTCAACTACACTTTCAACACCATCCTGGCCACCTACCTGCTCTACGCCAAATATTTCTACAAGGCTCCTGCAAACAGGAAAGGCAACTGAAGCGCCTTAACTTCAATTGCCTTTCTGTCAAAATATTGCCTTGCCGGCGTAATCAAAATCCCATTTCGCTGAATGTCTTTTTGATCCGTCCGATGGCATCCATCAGCTGTTCTTCGGTGATCACCAGCGGAGGGGTAAACCGGATGATGTGTTCGTGGGTAGGTTTGGCGATGACGCCGTTCTCCTTCATGCCGAGGCAAAGATCCCAGGCCGATTTGCCCCGAACGGGTTTAATGGCAACGGCATTGAGCAGCCCTTTCCCACGGACGGTCTGGATCATCTCCGAGCGAATGCCTTTCATCTCTTCGCGGAAGATGGCGCCCAGTCTTTCGGCATTTTCAGCCAGTTTCTCTTCCTGCAGCACCTCCAGGGCGGTCATGGCCACCCGGCAGGCGATCGGATTTCCGCCGTAAGTGCTGCCATGTTCTCCGGGTTTAATCGTCAGCATCACTTCATCGTCGGCCAGTACGCACGAAACCGGGAACATACCGCCCGAAAGGGCTTTCCCGAGGATCAGAATGTCGGGACGGACATTTTCGTGGTCGCAGGCCAGCATGCGGCCGGTGCGTCCCAGACCGGTCTGCACTTCGTCGGCCATAAACAGTACCCGGTATTTTTTACACAGCGCGGCTGCTTTGGCCAGGAAACCATCTTCGGGAACATAAACGCCGGCTTCGGCCTGGATCGGTTCTACCAGAAAACCAGCCACGTTGGGATCCTGCAGCGCCTTTTCCAGCGCCTTCAGGTCGTTGTACGGAATATTAATAAAACCAGGTGTGTAGGGACCATATTCGTTGTAGGCATCCGGATCAGACGACATGGAGATGATGGTGATGGTACGCCCGTGAAAATTGCCGTTGCAAACCACAATTTTCGCTTCGTTGCGCGGAATTCCCTTCACCTTGTATGCCCATTTGCGGCAAAGTTTCAGGGCGGTTTCATCGGCTTCGGCGCCCGAGTTCATCGGCAACATGCGGTCGTAGCCAAACAGCCGGGTCATGTATTCTTCCCATTCGCCCAGCAAATTGTTGTAAAAAGCCCGTGAGGTGAGCGCCAGTTTCGAAGCCTGATCGGCAAGCGCTTTTACAATTTTCGGATGGCAGTGGCCTTGGTTAACGGCAGAATAGGCCGCCAGAAAATCATAATAACGACGTCCTTCCACATCCCACACAAAAACGCCTTCGCCACGTTCGAGCACTACCGGCAGCGGGTGGTAGTTGTGCGCCCCAAACCGGTCTTCCCGGTCCATATATTCCTGAGAAGTCATTTTACCCATAAAATACTGCAATTTTAAATTTCTTGCAGATTTACAACATTCGTCCCTGATTTCAAAATTCAAAAAGCTGTTAAATAAAAGCTTTTTCTTTTCTGAAGGGAAAAAACATCGATCGCCGGGAGGCGGCCCAGTCCTATTTGAGCAGACGGGCAATCAGCGCTTCGGCCAGCAGGAAAAGGAGCGCTGACACCAGGAACCATTTCCACAGCTTTTTCCCGTTCCGGATTTCGTCGAAAAGCGCTGAAAAACTCCTGTCGCCGGCACTGATCAGGGATACCTTTTTCAGGTTGTGCTTTTCGATTTCGGTTTGCAGCGCGTTGGTGTCCCAGTAGCGCAGATCCGACTCGGCGCGGTCGTAATTCATCGAAATGGGCGGCAGCACTTTTTCTCCGGCTTCTACCCGGTAGTGGCCGGCCTGATCGAAATATTCCGAAAGGTTAACCCGGAGCATATTGCCTTCGGAAAAGAGCACTTCGGGCATAAACTGCCGGCCCGTTTCGGCATGGGTGACCGTCAGCGGATCGGTGGAGGAGATTTCCGGAGATTTGGGCAGTGTGGCCCAGCTTTCGCGGCCGATCATCCACGAACTTTTTTGCTGCGGAAGACTATTCAGCACCAGGCTGTAGATGGTGGGCACAAACAGCACATTCCGGGCAAAACTTTCGGTTTTGGCAGAAAGCGGAAAACTGAAGACCACAAAATTACCATCTCCAACCGGCTGCGTCGACAACGCTTTGTGACCGCTCCGGAACCAGAGCAGCGGCGTTTCGGTAACCTGGATGTGGCGGGCGAAGGTAAAATGCCCGTCCACCTCGGGCAGGGAGATGTCGTCGTCCCGGCTGCTGAACGCTTCGGCAAATACCGGATGTTTCCATTCGATACCGGAAATGGGAAGTTTGGCGGGATCGATGCCCGAAACCGGGTTGGCTCCCATCCGGCTGAGCAGCTGGTTGTAATTTTCCGGGTCGCCGTCAAATTCCGGGAAGAAGATCACGCTGCTTCCGTTTTGGGCCGTTTTGACCAGCTCATTGATGAGCCCGGTAGAAAAGCTGTTGCTATTCAGCAAAAAGATGGCATGGTACGCAGCCAGCTTGCTCACAGGCAGGTTTTCGAGCGCCATCTCGTCAAACTGCACATAATCGTCGCCGGCAAACAAGGCCCGCAGGTAGGGCAATCCCTGGTTTTCGCGGGGCGCCGTGCCGCTGTAAAGGGCCAGCGCCTTTAAAAAGGGCTGCACGGTGTAACTCAGAAACCAGGTGTTGTCGTGGGTAAACGGGTAGTCGGAGATTTCGGCGTAACCGGATTGGTTTCCGGCCGAAAAATTGAGGTATTTCAGCTGCACCACCTCCTCTTTTTGCGGGCCGATATCAAAATTGGCCAGCGCCTTCAGCGAGTCGTTCAGGAAAAATTTCAGTGGAAGTTTCTGGTATCCTTCGTCGGAACGGTTGACAATCCGCACGTTGAGTACCTCTTCCTGTCCCAGTTTATGGGCCGGCGTTTCCATCCAGCAGGAGTCGATGTACAGGTTGCTCACTTTTTCGGGACGCAGGGGGAGCAGGTAGGTGAACAGGCTTGAGTCGGCGCGGAATTCGCCCAAATCGACGGTTTGCTGCTGGAAGTCGCTCAACAGGTAGAGCGTTTTTCCGATCCGTTCTCCCTGTTCCGATAAATTGCCGGCGGTTCGGTTGTAAACCTGCGAAAGGGGAATCGAACGCGCCGAGCCCTTCACTTCACTCACCTGCCGGATGAACTGATCTTTGTTGAAAAGATGACGGTGCCGGGGGTCAAGATCGTTGGTGATCAGCTGAAAACGGGTAGTGGAGGGATAAACGCCGGCAATTTCAACGGCTTTGTTGCGGGCCACTTCCAGCAGTTGTCCCTGCGACGAAAGGGCGTTCATGCTGAAGGAGTTGTCGATGTAAACCGCCACCACCTGTTCGGGTTGACGGCTTTGCTGGTTGTCGGACGGCAGGTAGGGCTGGGAAAAAACAAAAACCAGGCTCACAATGGCCAAAACCCGCGCCAGCAGCATCAGCAGTTGCCGGAGCTGCGACTTTTTCTGCGACTCCTTCCGGATATTTTTCAGGTAGTTCACATTGCTGAACCAAACCGTTTTGTACCTCCTGAAGCTGAACAGATGAATCAGGATGGGGATGGCCACCGTCAGCAGTGCAAATAAAAAGGCAGGGTACAAAAATTTCATTCGTAAAAATTTTCAAAGTTATTGCTTACCACTCCGCATCAACGTCAACCTTTTCAGCCATTCCCCACGGAACTGAGCAGCTATTTTTTCTTTTTCGGCAGGGATAGCCTTCAACACTGCTGGCTATTTTATTTCTTCTAAAAGTTAACATCAGCCGGCCGTTCAGTCCGTAAAAATAGCAATTTCTTTCTCTCCTGCCGAGGAGACGAAACCACGGAACATCCCCGAAGTGTTGAAGGGCAGCACCACGTTACCGGCGGCATCCACCGCTACAAAACCACCGGTCCCGCCCAGGTTGGTCAGTTTTGCCATCACCCTGTCGGAGGCCTGTTGAAGGCTCATTTGCCGGTATTCCATCAGCGCGGCCACATCGCGGGCTACGGTCAGCCGGATGAAATATTCGCCATGGCCGGTGCACGAAACCGCACAGGTTTTGTTGTCGGCATAGGTGCCAGCCCCGATAATAGGCGAGTCGCCGATCCGCCCGTATTTTTTGCCGGTCATGCCCCCGGTGGAGGTGCCGGCGCACAGGTTCCCGTAGATGTCGACCGCCACACAGCCTACCGTACCGTGGTTGTCAGCTTCCTGCCGGCGGCGTTGCTGTTTCTGCAGTTTTTTCAGCGATTCCTTGCGTTCGCGGGTAGAAAAATAGCGGTTCGGGACCAGCGTCAGTCCCTGTTCGCGGGCAAACTGAGTGGTTCCTTTTCCGCTCAGCAGCACATGTTCCGAGTGGTCCATCACGGCGCGGGCGGCAACAATCGGATTTTTAATCCGGGTAGCGCCGGCCACTGCCCCGGCTTTCAGCGTGGCGCCATCCATAATGGAGGCATCCAGCTCATTTTTTCCGCTGTGGGTAAAAACAGCGCCCCGCCCGGCGTTAAACAACGGGCAATCCTCCAGGTAGCTGATCACCGAAACCACTGCATCGGCCGAAGTTCCGCCCTGTCGCAGCACCGAGTCGCCAAGGGTTAACGCCCGGTCCAGATGACGAAGATACTCCTGCTGCCGCCCGGCTGGCATGCGTTCTTTCGACAACACCCCCGCCCCGCCGTGAATAGCCAGCGTATATTTCTGCTGGGCAGCGGCTCCCATCGTACATAAAACCAGCAGGACACCCCCTATCCATGCGGACAATTCTGATCTCTTCATGGCCTCAACTTTTTTGAACTGTTGAAATTAGGCTTTTCCCGCTAAAAAAGAGCGCCGCCCTGAAATAATTTGACCGGCTGCCTGCCCGGGTGATTCTGTTTAGATTATAGTTTAAAAACCCTGAACAAAAGGCAACACCTTTCGTTATATTGGATAAATTTTCAACAGGTTAAATTCCTGTGTGATTAGCATTTTCACCTTTTACATCAAATCATGAAAGAGACTGTTTACTCCATTAAAGATCTGGAACTGCTATCGGGGATTAAAGCACACACCATCCGTATCTGGGAGAAGCGTTACGGGGTTTTTTCGCCCGACCGGACCGAAACCAACATCCGTTTGTACAGCGACAACGATCTGCGCAAACTACTCAACATCACCCTGCTCCTCAAACACGGGTTTCGTATCTCCACGATTTCGCAGTGGGACGAAGAAAAGGTCTGCGCCATGATTGTTTCGCTGGAGAAAAAGAGCGAAAAGAACCCCGATTACCTGGAGCGGCTCACCATATACATGATCAATTTTGACACCGTTGCCTTTTCCGGGCTCATCGACGAGATCATCCGGAAGCATGGATTTGAGGAGGCGGTCAGCGATGTTTTTTTCCCGTTTTTCAACAAAATCGGGACCTACTGGCAGGTCGGCTCCATTTTTCCGGCGCAGGAGCATTACGTCTCCAATGTGTTCCGGCAGAAACTGATTGCCGAAATCGACCAGCTGGGGCCCGGAACCCCGCAACAGGAGACGATCCTTTTTTTCCTTCACGAAAAAGAGCAGCACGAGCTGAGCCTGCTCTTCTACAGCTACCTGGCCAAAAAACACGGCCTGCAGGTTTACTACCTGGGGCAGCGTGTGCCGTTTGACGACCTGAGAAAACTGGGACACCTGCCGGCAATTAAATATCTTTTCACCGCCTTCATCAATTCGATTGAAGCCGACGAGCTGGAGGATTACCTGCGTGCCCTGAAGAACGCCTTCCCGGGCCGGAAATTTTTTCTGACCGGCCGGCAACTCCAACAGCACAATCCTCACCTGCCGCGAGGTTTTAAGGTGATTGAAACCTGGAAGGATTTCTGTAAATATTTCGGATAAGATACCGCCGCTGGCAGATCAGATAAAAAGAGTCCCGATACTGTAAGTAACCGCCGTGCCGCCAATCTGCACCCGGTCGCCGGCCAGGCGGCAAAAGAGCGAGCCGCCCCGTTGCGAAACCTGCCGGGCAACCAGCGCCTCTTTCCCGAGCCGTCGGGCCCAATACGGAATGAGCGCTGTGTGCGCCGAGCCGGTCACCGGATCTTCGGCAACTCCCACTGCCGGAGCAAAAAACCGGGAGACAAAATCGGCCTCCACCCCCGGCGCCGTCACAATAATACCCCGGTAGGGCAGTTTCCCCAGTCTGGCAAAATCAGGGGCCATCTTCTGAATCTCTTTTTCATCTTCAAAAACCACCATCAAATCTTCGCCTCCCCGCCAGCAGCCAAGCGGTTTTTGGCCAAGCGCCCGGGCCACTCCTTCCGGAATCTCCACCGGTTCCACGCAGGCCACCGGAAAGTCGAGAAAAAGCAGATGGCTTTCACGGCTCACCGTCAGCAAGCCGCTGCGCGACTGAAACTGCAGTTTGCCGCCCTGAAAACCCAAATGGCTAAAAAGGACGTGCGCCGTTGCCAACGTAGCGTGTCCGCAAAGATTAACCTCGGTTTTCGGGGTAAACCAACGCAGGTGAAACCCCTCCTCTTCCGGAATAAAAAAGGCCGTCTCCGACAAGTTATTCTCCATCGCAATATTTTGCAGGAGGTTGTCCGGAAGCCACTCCGTAAGCGGGATAACAGCAGCGGGATTTCCGCGGAAAAGGGTTCCCGCAAAAGCATCCACTTGAAAGATTGACAATTCCATTTTCTACAGATAATCTTTTTGACGACAGTTAAAAGTTGACAGACAGTTTCAGGTTTATTTTCCGGCCGGTGAGGTAGTTGGGAACGGCAAACATATCGCCGTAGCTGCTCGACACCCAAAAATAAGATATGGTATTGTTGATATTCAGCAGGTTAAATATTTCGAGGCTGATCCACATATCTTTGATCAGGCTGAGGTGGCGGTTTGACAGCGGATTGTTTTCGCTGACAAGCACCTTTGAAAAGCCCAGGTCAACCCGTCGGTAGGGTGGCATCCGGAACACATCCTGCCACCGTTCGGAGTTGGGCGGGCCGGCTGGCAGCCGGGCCCCGTAAAAGGCGCCCAGGTGCATTTTGTAGGTGGGATTGCCCGGCAGGTAATCCTGAAAAAAGAGGCTGAAGTTCATCCACTGGTCGGTGGGGCGCGGAATGTAACCATGCCCGTCGTTGAGCACATCTTCTTTGGTTTGCATAAACGACAGGCTGGCCCACGACTGGATCCCGCTCACAAATTCGCCGTTGATCTTCATATCAAGGCCGGTGGCGTAACCTTTCGATTCCTGGTCGGAAAGATAGCGGATCCGCACATTGTCGACCTGGTAAGGCACCAGACGGGTCATGTGTTTGTAGTAGGCTTCCGAAGTAAAGCGAAAAGGACGGTTCCAGGCGGTGAAAATGTAATCGGTGCCGGCCACCACCTGAAACGAACGCTGTGCCCGGGCATGGTAATTGATTTCGCCCGAGCGGTTGCGCAGCTCCTTGAAAAACGGCGGCTGGTGGTACATCCCCAACGAGAGTTTAAAGGCCATATTTTGCTCCCACTCCGGAAAATAGCTCAGGTTCACCCGCGGACTGATCACCAGTTCCCGGTTAAAATCCCAGTAGTGCGCGCGGATTCCGCCGGTCAGGTAGAGATCGCCGCGGCTGGACAAAACCTGCCAGGTATCCTGCAGGTAGCCGGTAATCCGGTTGGTCGAAAGTTTGGCTTTTCCGTTGGCCGTGTACCAGAGCCGCACCTCGCTGTCGGAATAGGGCAGCGAATAGCCGGTTGAGTCGCGGTAGATCCATTCGTTGATGCGGTCGTCGATATTTTCGTGCTGCAACTGGATGCCCCAGTTCAGCAGGTGGTTTTCCGAGTTCCAGGCGCCGCGGTGGGCGATGCTCGTCACCTTTGCCTTCAGGTAGTTGCGGGCATGATTCAGAAAGGTCCCTACCCCCAGGTTCAAAACGCTGTCGCCAAACTCTTCCGACGACATATTACGCTCCAGCTCATTCAGGTAGTACTGTCCCATGATGTCGTAAGTCTCTTTTTCTGAGGCATAATAAGCCGAAGCGATAAACTTCAGGTTCAGGTTTGAATTGGGATGGTAATTGGCGCTCAGGGCGCCGAGGTAAGTTGAAAAGTCGTCCACTTCGTTGCCGTCAAAATAGATTTTGGTGTTGAGCGGGGTGGTCCAGGTTCCGAAGGTGGTTTCGCGGGTTTGTGGGACAAAATGGTAACGGTTTTGGGCAATATTTCCCAGGAAAGAGAGGTCGAATTTTCCGGAAGGCTGCCAAGTGATAAACGACTGCAGGTCCACAAAGCGGGGATCGTACTCCCCTTTTTCGTCGAGGCTGCCCAGCAGGTAACGGTTGGTTTTATAACGAATTCCGGTGATATGCGACAATTTGCCTTTCAACGCCAGGTCTTCCACATGGGCCGTAACTCCCAGCAGGCTGGCCGAAGCCGATCCCCGGAGCTCGGTCGGACGCCGGTATTTGATATCGAGTACGCTCGACATCTTGTCGCCATATTTGGCGCTAAATCCGCCGGCGGAAAATTCGATCGACGAAACCAGGTCGCTGTTGACAAAGCTGAGCCCCTCCTGCTGGCCTGAACGGATCAGAAACGGGCGGTAAATCTCAATGTCGTTCACATACACCAGGTTTTCGTCGAAATTGCCGCCCCGCACCGAATATTGCGAGCTGAGTTCGTTATTCGACGAAACCCCCGGCAGGGTTTTGATCAGCGCCTCTACCCCACCCGACGAAGCTCCCGGCAGCGAGCTGACCAGCTTCGGGTCGATACGCACAGCGGTGCCGCCGTTTTTGCGGGTTTCGGTCACCTGCACCTCGGCCAGTTTCTGGTCGGTAGTCGCCAGCACCACGTTGAAGGAGATCCGCTCTTCGGGGCCGGCATTGAACCTCTTTTCGACAGGGGCGTAACCAACCGAAGAAAAAACCACCGTTATTTCGCGCCGCGCCGGAATACGCAGCAGGTATTCGCCTTTGCGGTTGGTGACGGTTCCCACGGGAAAATCGCGCAGCGAAACGCTGACCAGCTCAAGCGGACTGCCGTCTTCACCGGTTACTTTACCGCTGAGGGTGGCGTTGTTGCTCTGGCCGGCCGCTCTCATCCCGGCGCCCCACATCAAAAAAAACAGAAATAAGGTAAAGGCTTTTTTCACCTGTTTGCTTTTTAGAAAATTACTGAATCTCCCTTCCGCCTCCGTGCAATCCTGTCCAACGGTCAACGTTGTGACAGTGAGCCGGCGGCGCAGGCGTTCACCTGTTGTTTACGGAAGCTCCCCACTTCGCCGGCGCAAATCTAAAAACACCTCTTCAATAAACCATTATTCCGGCCATATATTGTTCATACAGCAGGGAAAATCACCGCAGCAGGTTGTTTTTCTGCGGTTTTTAATGTAAAATCAAACTTTGAAAAAAATCAAATCATCAATAAACTTAACACTGAAATTATGAGGAAACATTGCCTGTCCGTCCTGTTTTTGTTTCTGCCGGCCCTGCTTTGGGCCCAGTCAGGAAAAGTGTTCGACAACCTGTCGCTGAGCAGTAAAATCCTGCAATCGGAACGCAAATTTGCCATCTACCTTCCTCCCGATTATGAAAGTTCGCAGCGCAGTTACCCGGTTTTATACCTGCTGCACGGCGCCGGCGACGACCAGACCGGCTGGGTGCAGTTCGGCGAGGTGTTGCATATCGCCGATAACGCCATCCGCCAGGGAACTGCCACGCCCATGATTATCGTGATGCCGGATGCCAACACCGGACGCCGCGGCTATTTTAACGACATGAAAGGGGAATGGCGGTACGAAGATTTTTTCTTTGAAGAGTTGATGCCTTACGTGGAACAGACTTTCCGCATTAAAAAAGAGAAACGTTACCGGGCAGTGGCAGGCCTTTCGATGGGCGGCGAAGGAACTTTTGTTTATGCCCTGCGCCACCCCGAACTCTTTTCATCGGCCTGTCCGCTGAGCGCCGCCACCGGCCCGCTCTCGATGGACGACATGAAGAATTACCTGCAGCGGCGCGGACTTGCCGATGCTTCGCCTGCCGAAATGGAAGCGTACTACAAACGGCACAGCGTGCTGGAACTGATCAGCGCCATGCCCAATGACCAGAAGAGGGCTGTCCGTTGGTATATCGACTGCGGCGACGACGACTTTTTGTATGAAGGAAATTCACTGGTTCACATTGCCATGCGCAAGAAGGAGATCCCGCATGAGTTCCGCATCCGCGACGGCGGCCACACCTGGAGCTACTGGCGCACGTCGCTGCCGGCCGTCCTCTCCTTTGTGTCAGATGCTTTCCATCAATACTGATTGTTATCCCCCCGGATAAACCAAAAGGCTGTTCGCACAAATCCGAACAGCCTTTTGTCTTTCCTACCGGAACCAGCTCCAACGTATTAAATCTGCTGCAGCTCTCCGTTGAGGATCATTTCACGATTTGCCGGCAGTTCAAACTCCCTGACCTTTCCGTTGTAAAATATTTTCAGCGGTTTACCCAGCAGCGATTTGACTTTTGTCTTCACCAGCCGTCCATTTTCCCAATAAAGGTCCACTTCGAAGCCGCCGCGGGCACGCAAGCCGGTGATTTTTCCCGACGGCCAGCCCGGAGGCAGCGCCGGCAGCAGCTGTAGCACCTGGTTGTGACTTTGCAGAAGGGCTTCGGCAATTCCGGCAGTGGCGCCGAAATTTCCATCAATCTGGAAAGGCGGATGGTTGTCGAACAGGTTGGGCAGCGTCGATTTGGCCAGCAACGCCTGGAAGTTCTCTTCCACTTTGGCGCCATCTTTCAGCCGTGCAAAAAAGTTGATGATCCAGGCGCGACTCCAGCCGGTGTGCCCGCCTCCGTGCGACAGGCGGTAGTCGATCACCTTCCGGGATGCTTCCATCCATTTCGGATCGGCCGGGTTGGTGAACTCCTCGCCCGGGTGCAGGGCATACAAATGCGAAATGTGGCGGTGTCCCGGCTCCCATTCGGGCAACTCCTCCGACCACTCCAGAATCCGGCTGTCGGAGCCGATTTGCGAAGGCGTCAGCTGCGTCAGCAGGGTCCGCAGGGTATCGGAAAAGGCCTGGTCCTGCCCGGTAATTTCGCTGGTACGGATACAATTATTAAAAAGCTCCCGGATGATCTGGTGGTCCATTGCCGGCCCCATACAAACCGTCCCGCGTTTGCCGGTTTTGGTGATAAAACCGTTTTCGGGCGAGATACTCGGACCGGAGACCAGCAATCCGGTTTCCGGATTTGGGGTCAGATAATCGACAAAGAAGAGCGCCGCCTCTTTTAAAACGGGATACGCTCTTTTTTCCAGGAAAACCGTGTCGCCGGTGTATTCAAAATGTTCCCAGAAATGGTCGGAACACCAGGCGGCGCCCAGGGGCCACAATCCCCAGCCGGTGCGACCAATCACGTCGGTAAATTTCCAGGCGTCGGTGGTGTGGTGGGCGGTAAACCCCCGGCATCCGTAAGTTTCACGGGCGGTTTTCTGTCCGGAGGGGACCAGCTTCTCCACAAAATCGAAAAAGGGCTGGTGCAGCTCCGAAAGGTTGGTAACCTCGGCCGGCCAGTAGTTCATCTGGATATTGATATTGATGTGGTAGTCGGCATTCCACGGCGGCGCCAGCGTGCCGTCCCAGATTCCCTGCAGGTTGGCAGGCAGTCCGCCCGGTCGCGAGGAGCTGATGAGCAGGTAGCGTCCAAACTGAAAGTAGAGCTCGGCCAGGTGCGTGTCGGCGCCCCCGGCTTTGACCTGTTCGAGACGCTGGTCGGTCGGGAGATTGAGTGTGTCGGGACCGCCAATTGCCAGTTCCACCCGTTTAAAGAGGGAGCGGTAGTCCTGTTCGTGGGCCTGTTTCAGCTTGTTGAATCCCAGTGTGGCGGCGCGGGAGAGGTCGTCACCGGCTTTCAACACCGGGTCGTCGCCCCAGTAATCGGTTCTTCCGGCCACCAGCAGTAAAACTTCGTCGGCATCCTTCACAATCAGCGAGGTGTCGGCAGCGACCCTGGTTCCGCCTTTTGCCACCATTTGCACCATCCCCGAAAAGTAGGTGCCCATTCCCTGGCATTCGGCAAAGCCGTACATCTCAAGCCGGTTGTCGTTTACCTCAACCGCCTCGGCATCGCCCGGACGGTTCAGCCAGGTTTCCAGTGATATTTTATTTTTTTCGGAAGCCGAAATACGGATGGCCAGCACCTGGTCGGGGAAGGAGGAGAAAACTTCGCGGGTGTAGGTTACGCCCGCTTTGGTGAACGAGGTGGTGGCCACGGCACGGTTCAGATCGAGGCTGCGCCGGTAGTTTTCAGCGCCCTCCATCCCGTCCATCCGGATAAAAAGATCGCCCAGCGTTTGGTAGGTATGCATACCGCCGTCGAGGTGCAGTCCCATGATCTTTTCCTGGGCCATCTTCTCGGCCTCTTCATATTTCTTTTCAAAAAGCAGCTGGCGCACTTTGCCAAGATGCTGCAAGGCCTCGGGGTTGGCGCGCGGAATCGGGCCACCCGACCAGAGCGACTCTTCATTCAACTGGATTCGCTCCTGTTCCACGCCGCCAAAAACCATCGCTCCCAGCCGGCCATTTCCCACCGGCAGCGCTTCGACCCACCGGGTGGCCGGCTGGCGGTACCAGAGTTCAAGGGCGCGTTCGGTTTTTCCGGAATCGGGCTGACAGGAGAAAAAAGTTATGACTGCTAAAAAGCTTAGAAAAAAAGTTCGGTTATTCATATAAGTTCAGATTCAATTTCACGGGTTAAAATAACCAATCTGTTCCGGATGAAAAAGAAATCGGCCGGAAAAAAAGCTAAGGCTGAGCGGCCGGCTGACGCCAGCCAGAAGCGGTTATTTAAAACAGCTCAGGAATTTGCGGGGCACGGGAGTTTCAAAACGCATCTCCTTGCCTGTTACCGGATGCCGGAACGCCAGGATCATGGCATGCAGCCCCACCCTTCCGATCGGATTTTGCGTCGATCCGTACTTTTTGTCCCCAACAATGCAGTGTCCGATGTCGCTCAAATGGACGCGGATCTGGTTTTTGCGGCCACTTTCCAGGGTTACCTTCAGCAGTGAAAACCGGTCGTTGGTTTTAAGGGTTTTGTAACGGGTGACGGCCGGTTTTCCGTCGCCGGGTTCCTGACTCGAATAGACCATCATCGCTTTGTTCTCCCGGAGCCATGAAGAGATAACTCCTTCGGGCTGCTTTACCGTTCCTTCGGTCAGCGCGGCGTAACTGCGCTCGATGATAACCGAATACCACGCCTCCTGCAGCATTTTCTGCACTTTGGCGCTTTTGGCAAACATCATCAATCCCGAGGTTTCGCGGTCGAGCCGGTGAACCACAAAAATTTTTCCGCCCGGATTTTTGGTTTTCACATGGTCGCGCAGCATGCTGTAGGCCGTAAAGGTTTCCTTGTCGTCGGTAGCGACCGAAAGAACCCCAGCGTGTTTGTCGATTACAATCAGGTCGCGGTCTTCGTAAACCACGGTGATTCCGCGGTAGGTTTTGGGTTTGGGGATTTTGAAACGGCTGATGGTCACCTGCTGGCCGGGGCGAAGCGGATGGTTAAACTGGCTGATGATTTCATCATCGACCAAGACCTGCCGGTCGCGCAGCAGTGTTTTGATGTTGTCGCGGTTTTTGTGCGGCATCTGCTTCAGCAGAAACTCCATCAACGCAGCGCTTTCTGCCACCCGGAAAGTGGTCTCGGCTTTCCGGGGCGTATTTCTTTTTTCGGGTTTATTTACCATTTAATATACGAATTAACCGATTATCTCTTTGACGCGGCCAACCAGTCCGTTGGTCAGCCTGACCTTGATTCCGTGCGGGTGCTGGGGAGAGTTGGTCAGGATATCCCGGACAATCCCTTCGGTGAGCTTCCCGGTGCGCTGATCTTCTTTCAGCACCACACGAACCGCCAACCCGATTTTTATCTCCTTGCGCAATGTTCCTTTCATGCCGCAAATGTATCGTATTTTTCGGGGTTGAAGAGCCAGATTGGGGGATAGGTCACCAAATAATCATTTTTTTGGAAAAATAAAATAGCCGCCATAATTTATTTTGAATAAAATCATTATCATTGCGCAAGAATTGAGTCATTGATTTCAGAACGTCATTTTTTTCAACTTTCCGTTCATTGTGTAAGTGAAGTTTTGCCCGCCTGGTTTCAACCTCATTAACTTATTTAAAATCACTTAATTTTTAGTTTTAATGAACATTTACATTTCAAACTTAAGCTACGATGTCAACGACGCCGACTTAAGAGAGTTATTTGAAGAGTACGGAGCAGTATCTTCAGCACGCGTGATTACAGACAAATTTTCGGGCCGGTCAAGAGGATTCGGATTTGTTGAAATGGACAACGACGAAGAAGCACAAAAAGCGATTGAGGAATTGAACCAAGCAGAATATGATGGCAAAACCATCAGCGTTTCTGTAGCCAAACCCAGAGAAGAGCGCCCGGAAAGAAGGCCTTACTCAGGTGGTGGCGATCGTCGTGGCGGCAGCTTCCACGGAGGCGAACGCCGTAGCGGCGGTGATTTCCGCGGTGGCGACCGTCGTGGTGGCAGCGGTGGCGGATTCAATTCCGGCAGAGGAAACAGGTACTAATAACTATCTGAATATAAAAAAGGCATCCGAGGATGCCTTTTTTTGTGTCTGCTATTTGACGAATCGAACTTAATTAATCCGTTTACCTGCCCAGTTAATGGCTGCGGCGATGTGTTCCACAATCTTCGGATCGCGGAAAGATTCGTGCGTGTGGCCAAAACCGGTATAAAAACTGCGGGCCCCTTTAACTTCATGCCACCAAACCAGCGGGTGATCGCCCATCTTCCAGTCGTTGTTGCTGAATTTTTTAACCGACGATTCATCGAGGCTCATCAACACGTTAACCTTTGAACGGGGATTTTCCTTGAAGGTGTACCATTCATCGAAGGTGGTGTAGGTTTTCATCCCTTCAAAAGGTTTCATGGCCGGATGGTTGGTGTTTTCGATGATGACGGTAGCCTCCTGTGCCGGCGGATGGGTTTTGAAGAATCCTCCGTTCAGTTCGCCATACCAGGGCCACTCGTATTCGCAGTCGGCCGAGGCGTGCACCCCGACAAACCCTTTCCCCGATCCGATAAATCTTTCGAATGCCTTTTGCTGGGCATCGTCAAGCACATCCTGCGTGGGATTCAGAAAAACGGCCACGTCGAAGTTTTTCAGCAGTTCATCGGTAAAGAGCGAAGCATCTTCCGTGCAGGTGAGCACCCAGGTCTGCGCCTTGCTGAGGTCGTAAAGCATTTTTACGCCCGAACTGATCGACTCGTGCCGGAATCCTTTGGTCTTTGAAAAAACCAGCACATTCAGCGGCTTTTGTTCTTTTTCCTTCGGTTTCTCCTGTGCTTGCCCGGCAACAGCCGAAAACAGCACCGTGAGAGCAATCAAAATGGTTTGTTTCATCTGATAACGATTTAGGTTATTTTCTACAATGTTAGCAAAAAACCGACAATCCTCCTCCGGCTGCTTCCCGCTAATTAGCGGCAGCAATCCGCGAATGATGAATCGTGTAGGTCCGGTAACCGTAAATGGTGATCACCACAAAGCAGATGAACGGGAGGAAAAACGAAGCCCGGACTGCCGAGAAGGAGAAAATCACTCCCATATCAATCACACTTCCCATCAGGGGCGGCATGATTGAACCACCGAGAATGGCCATAATCAGGCCGGCGGCCCCGATTTTGGCATCGTCGCCCATTCCACGAAGGGCAATCCCGTAAATGGTGGGGAACATCAGCGACATGCAGGCTGAAATTCCGACCAGCGCATACAGCCCGGTCATTCCCTGGATGAAGATTGTACCCAACGTGAAGGCCATCCCGCCAATGGCCAGGAACATCAGCAACCTGCCGGGCGAAATATATTTCAGCAAAAAGGTGCAGATAAACCGGCTGACCACAAAAATTGCCATGGCAACCATATTGTAACCCTGCGCTTCGGCTTCCGACAGTCCCAGCTCCATGGTGGCATAATGGATAATGAAAGTCCACACCATAATCTGGGCGCCCACATAAAACATCTGGGTAATCACTCCTTCGTAATATCTTTTGGTTTTCAGCAGCCGTTTAATGGTTTCCGAAAAGTGGACATTGTGGTTCTGATCCTGGTTTCCGGGCAGTTTGGCCAGGGCGATGATCACCAGCACCACCAGGATTACGAAGGCAATGCCAACATAAGGAAAGCGGATGGCAGCCAGATCTTTCGACGTAACTTCCTGCAGAAACGCGGGGTCCATGGCGACTCTTTCATCGGCCGATGCCGGATGCAGCCGGGCCAGAATAAGCTGTTGCGCCGCCAGCATTCCCACCAGCGAACCGATGGGATTAAATGCCTGTGCCAGGTTGAGCCTGCGCGTAGCCGTATCTTCGGGCCCCATTGAAAGGATATAAGGATTGGCGCTGGTTTCGAGAAACGACAGGCCGCAAGTCATGACAAAATAGGCAACCAAAAAGGGCCAGAAAACCATACTGATACTGGCCGGAATAAACAACAGGGCGCCGCCGGCATACAAGCCCAGTCCGACCAAAATGCCCGCTTTGTATGAAAAACGTTTGATGAACAGCGCCGCCGGGAAGGCCATCGCAAAATAACCGCCGTAAAAGGCAAACTGAACCAGTGAACCTTCGAAATTGCTCATCATCAAAATCCGGGAAAAAGCTTTTACCATCGGGTTGGTAATGTCATTGGCAAACCCCCACAAAGCAAAACAGGAGGTAATCAGAATAAACGGCAATACCAGCTTTTTAGGTACCACCACATGTTTTTGTCTTTCCATAGGTTACAAACAATAGGTTTTAAAATTGAGTTTCACGTTTTTTCAAAACTCAAAAATGAAAAAAATATTCACAGCAGGTAACCTGCACTACCCTGCCCGATTCCGGTAAAAAGCAAAAAATCAGGAAGAAATTGCCTCCTCAAAATGGAGGAGAGCAGATCGGCCGGGCACAATCCGGGATATTCTGTTTAATTTTTTTTCGGAAGGCGTGTCGCGATTCAGAATTTTTATATATTTGCATCGCTTTTGAAGGCGCGCCAGCCGCGCAGAAAGAGTAAAAAGTTCTCACAAAAGCCCAGGTGGCGGAATTGGTAGACGCGCTAGTTTCAGGGACTAGTGTTCGAAAGGATGTGCAGGTTCGAGTCCTGTCCTGGGCACCAATCCAAAAACAGAAGCCTTACAGATAAAACTGTGAGGCTTTTTTCTTTTAATATCCCTGCTCCACGCCGGTGTGTGCAAAAAAAGAACCCCGCCGTCAGGCAGGGTCCCCTCTCAATTGGCAGTACAAAAACAGCCAACCTTTTTCAGTTGCTCTGGTATCAGTATGGTTTGCCGGTTCCCTGAATAACCCAGATTTTCGACATCACATGGTCTTTGGACTGTCCGGCCGGGACAAAAACGGTCGCTTCGAGCCGGCCGACAGCCTCGTTGTAATTGACCATGTATTTTTCATCAGAATTGGGTACCGGGTAGGCCATCCGGATGGGGATCGCCGGGCCGTAGGAGGCTACCGGGCCGGGTTTCAGATCGGGAAAGCCGGTGCGCCGCCAGTCAAACCACGGCTCAACGTTCAGCCATCCGGCAAGCCACTTTTGCTCCATAATCCGCTCCAGCTTATTGGCTGCTGCGGCATAATCCACGCCCGGATTGCTGTAATAGGCATTAAAACTGAAGCCGTTTTTGCCATCGATAATTCCCCACCGGGTCATTGAAGCTTCAATACCCTTCCGGTAGTGGCTTTCGGCTGTACCGGCTACCGAAAATCCGCCCCTGAAGGCTGCTTCGGCCAGCAGGAACTCCACTTCGCTGTAATCCATGATATCGAGCCGGAGAAGAGGGTCGGTATTCTCGCGGTACCGGCCGTGCATGTAGGAGATAAAAGGACTTCTTTCGGCATTGAAAGTTTGCGAATAAGAGCCTTTGTTGTAGTTCATCGCATCCTGCACCGCCAGTCCCATGGGAAGCCCCACATACAGCGAAGTATCGAGGCTGGTGTTGGTAGTGGGCAGATATTTGACGGTGTAGCTATCGCCAAACATGGTGGTGACGGTTTTGTCGGTTTCGGCGGCAATGTTCAGGTCCCACTTGATCGCAACGGGCATCACCCAGCGGTAGAGCCGGGGATCGCTGATCGATTGCAGCTTGTCGACCAGGGTTGCACAGGGTTTGGTGGCAAACGGAGGATTCGACGAGTTGAGTTTTCCGCCGGGCGCTGAGTTTTCGGGGGTGGTCCCGATGTACTTCACCAGGGCGTCATCGTCGACAGCGGTAAACGCCTTGCCAGCCGCGTCGTTAAAAATAGCGATGATATCAACCCCCAGGGCCGACATGTCGTTCTTTTTGTCATACAATCGCATGGCATAACGCAGGCGGAGCGAGTTGCAGAATTTACGCCATTTGGCGGCGTTCCCGGCATACATCAGGTCGGCGGCAGGCGTCACTTTGTAAGTTGCAATGTCGGGTTGTGCCAGCAACGTTTCCGCTTTGTTGAGATCTTCCAAAATACCTTTGTAGATATATTTCTGCTCGTCATATTTCGGAAAGTAAAGCCCTTCTTTGGCTTTCAGGCTTTCAGCATATGGAATATCCCCGAAAACATCCGTGGTAACCCCAAAAACTGCGGCACGGAAAATCAGCGAAATGGCTTCAAAAAACGGATTTTTACTTTCCAGCGCATAGCCGTTAATCATCTGGATGTTGCGTAAGACATCGTAAAAGCCGTCCCACGATCCTTTGTCCCAGTTGTAATGATTTATTTTCCAGGAGCTTTCGTTGGTACCCACCTGTACATACTGCATGGCCCCGGCAACCTGCGAATTGTAGTTGCCCAGCGATTTGTAGTAGAGGGCCGTTTTGGAAAGCACATACGGCAATATGTAGTTGGAGGAGACTTTTACCGGATTGTTGGGATCTTCGTTCAGTTTATCCAGATCGAGACATGAAAAAAGCGGCATAAACAGCGTGATGGCCAAGAGGATGACGCCTATTTTGATCGTTTTCATAATCGTAAATTTTTAAAATTCTAAACTAAGTTTTACACCCAAAGTTCCCGTCCATGGCATGGTATTGTAATACTCGAGGCCGTTATTCCAGGCGCCGCCATTGGGTTTGAAAGCTCTTTCCGGGTCGATGTCCACGCCGGCCTTGGTCCATTCCAGCATGTTGGAAGCGACCAGGGAGATGCTGGAGTTCTGCAGGTGCAACTGCTGGTTGATCTTCCGGGGAAGATGGTAGGTCAGGGCAAGTTCCCTCAGTTTGACAAATGTGGCGTCGTAGGTGTTCCGGTAAGGAAATGGCCGGTTGGCGTAGCGGTTGGCATTGAAGGGGTCGAGCCATTTGGTTGTTGACCCGCCCAGATTTTCGACATAGGTTTTTACCCCATTCACCACCACTTCACGAACCCCGACATTGAAGCTGGCGTCCTGTTTACGTCCGGCGCCGCTCCCGGCAGGCCACGGAAAACCGCCGTATTCGGCCGTACGTCCGCCCACCCATTCTCCGAAGAAATATTGCGGGTTCTCTTTGATCTGTTCTTCAATACTCCGGTTGGGATCGTAGGCAATGCCCGAGAAGGTGTCTTCGCGCATCCCGTTATTTTGCATAAACATCATGGTTTTGGAGTAAAACTTCCCGCCCTGGTTCCAGTCGATATTGGCATAAACCGAAAAAGAGCCGTACCGGAAGGTGGGTTGAATCCCCAGGTTAAAATCGGGATTTGCATTTCCGATCTTCTTAATGTGATCGGGGTTGTTGTCGACCTGGTACTGCCCGTTGGAATTGAGCAGCGGATAGCCGTAATAGGGCGACGATTTATCGGCAACGGTCAGCATGGGCTGGCAGTAGAAATCGCCGATCAGCCCTCCTTCGTAGGTGCGGAAATAGCATCCGTCGGATTCGGTCCACTGGGCATAGGCCATCCCCTCGGCCAGTTCAACCAGCCAGGTGCGGTTGCGGGTGAAATGAAGCCCCAGATCCCACCGGAATTTACCGGCAATCACCGGCGTGGTATTCAGGCTGACCTCCCATCCTTTACTTTCGATCAGGCCGGTGTTGATCTTTTTGCTGGTGGCTCCCGACTCAACAGGAACCGAAATGCTCAGCACCTGGTTTTCGTTCCGGACCCGGTACCAGGTTGCCTCCAGTCCGATCCTGTTTTTCACAAACCGTAAATCGGCGCCCACCTCCAGCGAAGTAGCCTTTTCGGGCACCAGATTGGGGTTTTGAAGCCCTCCGGCCATGTAAATTCTTTTTACCGATCCCCAGTCTGAGGCAATTGAAAAATTCTGACTGAGGCTGTAGGGACTGGTGTCGTTCCCCACCTGGGCAATCCCGGAACGCAGTTTGGCAAAGGTGATCCACTGCGGCAGCGCCACCATTTCGGAGAGCAGGATGCTCAGCGAAGCGGAGGGATAGAAATAGGAACGGTTTTCGGGCGGCAAAGTGCTCGACCAGTCGTTGCGGGCAGTCAGGTCGAGATAGAGCATGTCGTTGTAGCCCAGTGAGGCCATTCCGTAAACGCTGTAGATCGCTTTTTCAGACCAGTAGCTGCTGTAAACCACTGTTCCGGGTACGCCGTTGGAAATGGTGTACAAACCGGGGATCACCAGCTGTCCGGCCTGGTTGTAAATCGATTTGGCATAGGAATACATCCGGTTTCCGGCAATAAAAGCATTGAGATTCCATTTTTCATTCAAATCTTTCTGAAACGAAAGGTTGAGTTCCATGTTGGTCTCTTTCCGGCTGATGTCATACAGGGTGTACTGTCCGTTTGGCTCTGAATAGGAACTGAACGCCCTTTTGGATTCCCGGTTTTCGATATTGCCATCCCGCATGAAACGCCCCATGAGGGTGAGGTCATCGTTGATTTTGTAATCAAACTGCACTTTGCTGGTCAGCCTTTCGCGTTTGAAGGCATTGGTATTTTCATAGGCCAGGAACCAGGCGTTATTCTGTTTCTCCTTGTATTTCAGCTGCTGGAGCCCCTCCTGTCCTTTCACCCAGTAATCTTTCAGGTCGAGGATATTCACCTGCGCCCCGGTTTCGGTAAGGCTCCTGACGATATCGTTGCGGTCGTCGCCATTCACATTCGGCCGGTTGCCCGAACCCGATTCCGCCCAGTTGAACATGGCCGAAACCGAAAGTTTGCTGGTGAGATTGTAACCCGAATTGAGTGAAATGGTGGAGCGGTTCAGATCAACATTCGGAATGATTCCCTGGTTTCGCATGTCGCCAACCGACAACCGGAAAAATCCTTTCTCGTAGTTGCCTTCCACACCAATATTATTGGTGGTGGTAAACCCGGTCTGAAAAAAATCCTTAAACCGGTTGGGGTAGGAAACCAGAGGAACTTTCTGGCCGTTCGAGTTCCACAACACCCACATCTCTCCCACATCGAGCTGGGCGCCCCAGGTTTCATTTTCAGGTTCTTCCAGTAAATGGGCCCCGGCTTTTCCGGAGCCAAATTTATTTTGTACCGGAAAATAGTGATAGGGAATTTCAAAAACATTGGTTGTGCTGAAAGTTATCCCGATCCCTTTCCGGCCGGCAGCGCCCGACCGGGTGGTGATCAGCACCACGCCGTTACCGGCGCGGGAACCGTACAGGGCGGCAGCGCTCGCCCCTTTCAGCACCGACACACTTTCAATGTCGTCGGGGTTGAGGTCGCTGATCTGGTTCCCGAAATCAGCCCCCTGGAAATAGTTGTTCAGCTGATTTTTAACCGGAATACCATCGATAACAAACAGGGGCTGGTTGTCATTGTTCAGCGAAGTGGCCCCGCGAATGATCATACTCACCGACGAACCGGAAGTACCATCCATCTGGTTGATTTTCACCCCGGAGACCTTACCCTGCAGTGCATTCAGTACGTTCGTCTGGCTGGTCTCCGTCAGGTTGTCGCCTTTGACTTCCCCAACAGAATATCCCAGCGCTTTTTTGTCGCGCTTCAACCCCAGCGCCGTAACCACCACTTCATCTACTCCAATGGTGGAAGCGCGCATCGTAACATCGATTGCGGACCTTCCGTCAACCGGAATTTCCTGCTTTTCCATTCCCACGAAAGAAAAAACCAGGATGTCTTTAAGGTTGTCGGCTGAGATGGAGTATTTCCCGTCAATATCAGTAATGGTACCTTTCGAGGTGCCCTTGACCAGGATACTAACTCCGGGAAGCAGTTCGCCCGAATTGCTTTTGACGACACCGCTTACCGGATGCTGTGCATACATGCGACCTGTCAACAGAACCAAAGTCCCCAACAGGAGCATCCGTAAAAACTTTTTTTTCATAATTAGAGATTTTTGGTTAATTAATTCTGAAAAGCTTTGAGCCAAACGCCTGTGTAATTCTTATACAAAGTTTATCTAATAATCAAGAACTTACTAATAGAATTTTATTGCGATTGCATTACATTTTGACCTGTTTGTTTTATAAAGGAAAAATTCATCGTAACATGTGGTCAAAAAACCATTACCTCAGATCAATATTTTTTATAAAAATCCCTTCTTTTAAAAAAGATAAAAAAGTTTCTTATCTGTCCGGATCGCCAAACCCCTGATGGGGCCTGTCTTCTATTTTCCGGAGAGACTTTGATAAACAGCCAGCAGAAAATCGCGGTTGTCGGCCGTCAGATAATCCATCTCCCCTCCCATCCGGCTGAAAGTTTTACAGTAGCGCAGGTAATAGGCCGGATTGTCCATCGGCGGCTCGCCCGCTTTCTGCCAGTCCCAGTCGGCCTGGGCCAAATCGACCACCAGCATGTAGTGGTGATCGATGTGCCTCCCGTGCTGGAGGTGCAGGTTTTGCGCCATCGACAGCGCTTTTTCAAAAATCATGGGCGACATCACCGCCGATCCGATCGACAGGTAAACGCCATTTTCGAGGTTGTACACACTCTGGGCAAAGCTGAGGAAATCGTTCAGGGCGACACGTCCCAGGGCAGCGCCGTGGTTCATCGGGTGGTTGTAGATGATGTCGTGTCCGATCATCGGGTGACCGGTAAACGGGATTCCCAGCTCGAAAGCACGCGCCTGTGCCGAATATTTTTTGTAGGGATGCGGGATCGACCGGAAATCGGGTTTCAGGTTAAACTTCCGGATCACTTCGGCCAGGTCGATGGCTGCGGCAGCCCGGGCGTGGTCGGTTTGCATTTTTTCTGCCGCCTCGTGGTACAAAGCCGAAACTTCGGGGATATGAAGGCCTTCCTGTGCAATCATTTTCCCCACCGATTCGCCGTATCCCAGCCCCTCGTAAGCTCCCACCACCAGCGCCAGATTGATGTTGAACCCCGTGTGGTCCCAGATTCCAAACTGTCCCAGGTTGACATTTTCGCGCACATCTTCGCTCGATTTTCCCTGAAAAGCAAACTCCCAGTCGTGAATAATGCCGGCGCCATTGGTGGCCAGATGGGTCACCCAGCCCTCTTCCAGGAGGGCAATCAACGTGGGCGACATCCCGTTTTTGATGGTGTGGGCGCCAAATGTGAGCATTACCGGGCGTTCTTCCCGGCGGGCCTGCCTGATCCGCGCAACCGCTTTTTCGATCAGCTTCCACCCGGCTTCCGAAATATTTTCGGGAAGGCGCGTTAACGGTACGTGGTCCCTTTCAATGCAAATCTTGTTCTTCCGGTCATTCAGTTTTTTGATATCCAGCAGGCTTCTATCCAGTTTTAAATAAGGCATGGCAGGGTTATTTAATATTCAACAAGCTGAGCAGCTGCTCCATTTGCGAAAAGTCGGGAATAATCACATCGGCTCCGGCTTTGATCAGGCGGGTGCGTTTATTTTCATTCAGGCTGAACCGTTTCACCTCATTGCTGGCAATTCCGATTGAAAGTCCGCCCCTTTTGCGGGTTTCGCGTATTTCAACAGGTCCGTCGCCAAATGTGACCAGCTTGCCGAATGATGATTCGCCAATCGCACTTAAAATGCGGTCGAGGACAATTTTTTTGGCTTCTTTGTTCACATCGCCCACGGCGCCGTAGATCCGGCCTTCAAAAAGATGGGCATAACCGAGCGCTTCCGCCTCTTTTTTTACATCTTCCTCGTCGGTGCCGCTGGCCAGGTAAAGTTTTACACCGGCACGGTAAAGCGCCTGGAGGAACGGAACCGCATTTTTAATGGTAAAATCTTCCAGCGACAGTTCCCCTTTCCAGTATTTGTCTTCGCGGATGCTCACCATTTGCAGCAACTCGTCGTTGTAAATTTTTTTGTATCCAAATTCGTCGAGCATCTCCTCTTTGGGGATGCAGCTAAATTCGCGGATGATCTCCAGCAGGCCCTTCATCTGGACCAGCGTCTGGATTCCGGTGGTTTTGTCAATGTATTCATTCACCCGGCCGAGCACTTTCTGGTAGAGCGCTTCGTCGGCAACGTGGTATTTCTTTCCCAGCACGGCTTTCACCATCATCGGTCCCATGATCAGCTCCCAGCCTTCGCGCAGGGTGGAGATGGTTCCGTCGTGGTCAAAAATGGCATGTTCGATCTGTAGTTTGCCGCTCCAGGGGTTGACCACTTCAATTTCCGTGTCGGGCAGGCAGGAGGCGTGGCGGATATCTTCGGCCAATTCGGGGGCGTAAACGTAGTCTGGGTCACTGCCAATGGCCAGGATCTCTTCGGGGGTGGCTGTTCCGGTCTGAAAGAGTTTCTGGATGGTTACGCCGGCCACAAACGTCCCGATCCGGGCGGCCGTTCCCATGTCGTATCCGGCAGCCAGAGCTGTTGCCGCGCCGGCCAGGTAGCTGTCGCCCGCCCCCACCGTGTCGACCCGCGAAATGATCATCAGCCCGGGAATATCCGAAATCCCCTTTTCGCTGATAGCGAGCGACCCTTTTTTGCCGCGTGTGATAAACAACGGCTTCTGAAACCGGCGGTACAACTCTTCGGCGCAGGCGACCACTTCCGAATAGAGCACCACGTCGTCGGGCGCTTTGTCCAACCCGCACAGGCGGGCAGCCTCGGTATCGTTCATCTTGCGGATGGCGCCCGCAAAAAAATCGTTGTAATGGCGGCTGTCAACGATGAACATTTTCTCCGGAAAACGTTGAATTACCCCCAGCAATTCCTCTCTGAAATAGCGGGTGTGAATCCCCGACAGCACCTGCTGGTTGATCAGGATCACATCGACCTCCGGAATCTCCCGCACCAGGTTGGCAATAAGCCGGTCAGCGGTGTTTTCGGAGAGGAGGTTGTAATTGCCGAAATCAATGCGGCTCAGCTCGGCGTCGTCAAGATAAGGTTTTGAGTAGGTGTGCGTACACCACTCCTCTTCCTGCACCAGCAGGTTATTGGTTTTGATGCCCGTCTGGTTCATGATCCGCACCATTTCGGTACCAAACGGGTCGGTCCCGATCACGCCAAACGCCCGGATATCCCCGACTCCCATAGCAGCCAGGTTGTTGGTCACATTCCCGGCGCCTCCCAGCGAGTAGCGTTGCTGGCGGACAGGCCGGGTGGGCAGGTTGGTTTCTATTGAAATTTCACTCATCGCTTCATCAATAAACCAATAGGAATCGAGACAAAAATCGCCGACTACCGCAATCTTCACCTGCTGAATAGCCTCCAGGATTTTTTTGAGTTCTTCTTTTTTCACACCTGTAATTTTTAAAAGTTAATCAATGTCAATCTTCTGTCTGTTGAATCTTTTTCAGGCCGGAAACGGGCCGGCAGCCCGGGAAGTCCGGTTAGTTTTTACGCACATAGAGCGATACCCAAAGGATGTAGAGCATGCAGGCGCCCACAACCGACAGGCTGGCAACCGGCCCCACGGTGGTGCTCACCAGTCCCATCACCAGGGGGATGACAGCGCCACCGGATACGGCCATAATGAGCAGCCCGGAAATTTCATTGGCCCGTTCGGGCATTTTCTCCAGGGCCAGCGAGAAAATGAGCGGAAACATATTACCGGCGCCCAGTCCGATGAGGAAAATGGCTGCAAACGCAACACCATTCGACGGGGCGAAAAAGATCCCCACAATGCCCAGCAGCGCCAGCAAAACGATCAGCAAAAGGAAGAGGCGCGGCTGGATCACATTCAGGATAATAGCTCCCAGAAAGCGGGAGATGGTTTCACCGGCAAAGAAAAAGCTGATTCCGATCGCGGCCGTTTCCAGCGGCACGCCATATTTGGCAATCAGTACATTGGCAATATTGGTATTGATCGCCACTTCGGCCCCCACAATCAGAAAAATCGACAAGGCCATCAGGGCAACAAACCGATTTTTCAGCAAACCGAAACACGAGGCAAAGGAAGCCGGTTTCCGGTCGGGTTTGGTCTCCGGAATAGGAGTCAACGAAAGCCACAAAGCCGCCAGCAGCGAGGTGATTCCGTAAACGGCAAACACCAGCTTCCAGTTTCCCAGGCGGGCAGCCATAAAAGTGGCAAGGAGGGGACCGGAAAAGGAGATAATCGCTTTGACAAACTGCGAGGTGCTCATAAAACTGGCCAGTTTGTCGGACGGGGTGACATCCTGCAGCAGCGGGTTGGCCGAAACCTGGATAACGGTATTCCCGATTCCCAGCAAAATAAACGAGGCAAACATCATGGCAAACGAGTAGTGAACGAACGGAAGCCCCAGGCCGATCGCCTGAATGAGCATGCCCACATTCAGCATGTTACGCTTGCCAAATTTATCCTGTAAAACGCCTGCCGGAACCGACAGGACAAAAAACCACAGCAGCACCATCATGGGTAAAAACTGGGCGATAAAATCGGTCAGGGCAAAATCTTGTTTGACATATCCGGTGGCCACACCGATGATGTCCACAAATCCCATCACGATAAATGAAAAAAGTACCGGAAATATCTTCCGTAGATTGATTTTTGGTTGGTTCATACGTATAGATTTTTTTTAGTAATTATCTATTTTTCAGTTTTTTGCAAGGATTGTTTTAACCTATTCCTCGAGCAGGTTAACCTCTTTGGTTGCTCCTGATTTGGGGTTGATCCGCAACGTTTTGATCTCGAAAGGCGTAAAGCGGCCCCTCCACTGGCGACCGTTAAATCCAACGTGCAGGGTTGCCGTACCGTCGCGGCCGGCCAGCTCCACACAACGGACGATGAGATCGCTCCCGCTTTCGGCCTGTTTGACAGCCGTCACAATCACATTGGGCGAATCGACCGAAAGGAAAGAGCCGGATTTGGGCAGCGTTCCGCCATGAATGCCCTGGTAAATGGCCAGCGGCGGGGCGCTGAACGCTTCGGCAATCCGCAGAATACCGCTCTCCTGCCAGCTTCCGCGGTGCGGCACCACCATCATCCGGAAGGTTTGGATTCCCTGGTCCATCCAGAGGTATTCATTTTTCATATCGAGAACTTTCGGATTGTGGTGGGCAAAAACCGCTGCCCGGGCTACCGAAATCCGCAGGTCGTTCCCCTGCACGCTGTAACCGTATTTGGCGTCGTTGATAACGGTCAGTCCGAAAACCCCGCTGGTGCGCCGGCCGGTAACATCGATCCAGCGTTGCCCCGGATCTTCCTTTCCGTTGGCTTCGCGAACGATAAACCCGTAAGGAGTTTCGTAGGTCGGCACCGGCGCCTCCACATCAACCGGGAAGGAAAATTTCAACATTTTCAAACGTTCGTGCCAGTCGAGCATCACCCTGGCCTCCAGGTTGCGCGAACCGGCATACAGGGTCCAGTCGATGGTCAGCGTCGAGGCGCCGTAGGTGGTCATTACCCGCATGGTGGCCCGGAGCGGTCCGTTTTCCAGTATCTTCAGGGTGGCATTTCCGAAAGCGCCAATCTCTTTTGAAAAACGTTGGATGTCGTGGCTCCAGGTGTCGCTCGGATCATCAATCACAATAGCCCGGCAACCGCTGTTTCCTCCGGCAAAAACCTCTTCTCCGGTCGTTTTGTCTGCCATCCCGAACGAACCGTCGTAAGAAAAAGTAACTCGGACCAGTTCGTTCTCCAGGCTGTTTTCAGCAGCAGTGGCCGTGACCTGGTGGTGGTAATCGCCACCGTCCCAAAGCCTGAGCTGCCGGTATCCCATCGCCGGAATTGCCGTTTCCACAACCAGCTTGCGGCGGGTACCGGTTTCCGACGATCCACCGGTCCACTGATGCGGCAGCGGATCCCCGTTTTCATCATCCACCCGCGAAGTTTTATGGTACTGCGTTCCCCAGTTAAAATCATATTCCACCTGAGCCCGTATATCCCAGGCATGCGGGTTGAACACCACCAGGTATTGCGAATCGGGATCTTCGGCGGCAATCTGCCACTCCAGCTTCTGAATGGCCAGGTAGGCGGCCTGGTGGGCCACATCCAGGGCAAACCCGTAACCTTCGCGGGCGGTTTGCGAATGGTCAAAAAGGGAGGTGCCGGCCAGGCTGTCGTGGAACTGGAGAAAGAGCACCCGCTGCCAGGCCGCAGTCAGCTCCTGCCGGGGATAATGGGCGCCCCACGCCAGGACTCCAAGGGCCGCGACCTTTTCGGCCGTAACCAGCGCAGTTTCTGCCTGCCGGTTTCCTTTTTTGATCTCCCACTCAGCCGTGTAACATCCTACGGCATGGTGCTGAAGATCGTCTTTGACTACTTCGAGCGACAGGTTTTTATCAGCCCTGATCTCTTCAAAATAGCGTTCGGGAGTACTGTAGAATACAACCGGAGCGCCTTTTTCTGCCTTTAATGCTTCGATTGACCGGATATTTTCCCGAGTAGCTCCTCCGCCATGGTCACCTGCTCCGAAATAGTACATAAAACTCTTCACGGGCTGGTTCTGTACCTGTGCCAAAACCCGCTCCAGGCGATTTCGCACCACGCCGCTGTCGTTGTAGCTCTGCTGGATGCGGTAAGTCAACACGCGGGTTCCATCGGCGCCTTCCCACCAGAAGAGATCGGCAGGCAGCTCTTTTTCGTGGGGAGCGGGCCGCATGAAGATGTAGCTCTCCATCCCCTGTTTTTTGAGGATCTGTGGCAAAGTTCCAGCGTGTCCGAAAGAGTCGGGATTGAAAGCGATGAGAGCTTTCCGCCCAAACAGTTTCTGAAAGGTGAGCTGTCCGTACAACCCCTGTCTGACCAGCGCTTCGCCGCCGGGGATGTTTACGTCGGGCTCCACCCACCAGCCGCCCATGAGGCACCAGCGCCCCTCTTCCACCCGTTGGCGGATCTTCTTCATCAGGCCGGGATCATTTTGAGCCACCCAGTGATAAAACTGCGCCGAGCTGCTGATAAAACAGAAGTCCGGGGTTTCGTTCATGCGGTCGAGTGCCGACTGAAAAGTGCTGTGTACAATTGAAACCCCCTCGGTCCACGGCCAGAGCCACACCGGGTCGATATGCGCGTGGCCGATCATGTGAAACCGGAAAGCGGAAGCGTTGGCCGGCCAGGGCGTGGCCTGCCTGAGATCACCGGCCAGCAGTTTCGGGACCGGGGTGACAGCTAAAAAAGCCGCGCCGGCAGCAGTCTGGCGGATAAAGGTTCGTCTGGAGATCCGGGGGCTGAAATTGGTTTTACGGTTCATAACTGATGGTTTAGTCGGTTGGTTTTTAGGAGGAATGGAGATCGCTGTTTCCGAAGAAATGGGCTTCCACCATCATACAAAGCGCATGATAAACCGGAAGCTGCAACTCCTGAACCCGCGCTGTTCTTTTCTCCGGAACATTAATCAGGAGGTCGCAGCGGTTTTTCATCTGCCCGCCTGTTTCGCCGGTGAGGCCAATTACCGTGAGACCAAAAGCTTTGGCGGCAATGATGGCATCCACCACATTTTGGGAATTACCGGAAGTGCTGAGGGCAATTAAAATATCCCCGGCTTTTCCGTAGCCAGCCACCTGCTGGGCAAAGACGAGGCTGGGATCGGTATCGTTGGCCACCGCCGTAACCAGCGCGCTGTGGGCCGCCAGGGAAATGGCCGGCAACCCCTGCTGCAATTTCTCCGCCAGGTAGCTGCCCCGTTCGCCGCCGGATTTTATCAACGCCGCTTTCAACGGCTGGCTCAACGGCCGGTGGTGTTCGAATCCTTTCATCAGTTCACCCACGAGGTGGTCTGCGTCGGAACAGCTCCCGCCGTTGCCGCAAACCAACACTTTTCCTCCCTGTTCATAACAGCGGATCAGGCAACCGGCGGCTTCCAGCATGACTGCTTCCAGAGGGGCCAGCTGCGGAAATCTGGCTGACAATTCATTTAAAATTGCTGTTTTCATGTCCGGCGT
Organism: Prolixibacteraceae bacterium; assembly: GCA_029975525.1. Taxonomy (GTDB): domain Bacteria; phylum Bacteroidota; class Bacteroidia; order Bacteroidales; family Prolixibacteraceae; genus UBA1413. The sequence goes on from JARKOX010000128.1 coordinate 36,483, forward strand.
ATTAAAATTTGTTTTCATAGACCGCCACGCACAATGCGGCATAATCGCCAATCGAATCGCCCAGCTCGGCGGGTTTGATCTGACACACCTCCCGCGCTGCCGGAATCGCTTCCTGCCGGAGCACCTCTTCCACAACGGGTTGAAACAATTCCACATTCCGCGCATAAATACTGCCGATGACGATACATTCCGGGTTGAGGATATCGATCAGAACGGAGAGTCCCCTCCCAAGATATCCGGCTGAAATCCGGATAATTTCGAGGGCTGTCGAGTCGCCGGCACGGGCAGCCAGCGCCACGGCTTTGGCGTCAATTTCCCCGATTTTATCGGGTGAAGGGCAAAAATCAACCGGCTGGTTCTTTTGCCATTTTGCGGTTATCACCGACCGGGCGAGCTGGGCAATGCCGCCGCCGCTGCAAAAACCTTCGAACGAGCCGGCTTTTCCAAATCCGACCGGTCCGTCGGGGGCCAGCCGGATATGGCCCACTTCGCCGCCCAGGTCGTTGGTTCCGCTGTAGAGTTTTCCGCCCAGAATCAGTCCCGAGCCCATTCCGGTGCCGAAAGTGAGAAAGACCATGTTGCGGGTCCCTCTTCCGGCGCCCATCATCCACTCGGCCAGCGCGCAGGCGTTGGCGTCGTTCTGAAGCGCGGTTTCCACGCCATATTTTTGGCTGAAAATCTCCACAACCGGCACCCCGTCCCACCCCGGAAGGTTAGGCGGCGAATAGATCATCCCCCGGGCCGAATCGAGCGGTCCGCCACAACTGATGCCAATCCGCATCAGTTTGCTGTTGCCGAACTCTGCCAGCAGCCTGCCGATATGCAGGTGAAATTCCGCCAGAATAGCCTGGTATCCCCTTTCAACACGGGTTTCAAAAAACACTTTTCTCCAGATGTGAAAGGACGCATCGCCAATTACCACCGCACATTTGGTTCCGCCAATGTCCAGTCCAAGATATATTTCCCGGGGAAGCTCTTTTGCTTTGTTCATATTAGTTGGTTTATCCATTCACTAAATCGATTTAGCCTTGTGAGCAAAAAAAAATTAAGCTCCGCACGATTTCCGCACGATGAACTCGGTTTTCAGTTTTATCTGCTGAAGTTTTGGTGCATTCTTGCGGGAAGGGTTGATTTCATTGAGCAGGACCTGAACCGCTTTTTTCCCGATTTCTGAAAGCGGCTGTCCGATAACGGTCACCGGGCTGACGCAAATTTTGTAGGCATCCACATTGTCGAAACTGACGACGGCCACATCCTCCGGAATCCGGAGCCCCAGCGCCGAAATACATTCAATTCCCATCACCCCGATTTTGCTGGTGGAAAAGAGAATGGCATCGGCTTTCCGGTCATTTTGGTCTCCGACCAGTTCGAGAATCGCCTTGTTGACATCGGTATTGTCGTGCGAAAAAGGTAAAATTTTGATCAGCTTTTCGTCGACCTGCAGCCCGTTATCGAGGAGGGCCTTTTGGTACCCCTCCGTACGCTCTTTCATGTTGACCAAGTCGAGGTTCAGCGTGATATTGGCGATTTTTTTACGGCCCCGTGCAAGCAGATGGGTAGTGGCCCGGTAAGCGGCGTCCAGATTATCGACCACAATATAGCTGCACTCGATATCGGGAAAATAGCGATCGATCAGCACCACCGGGAGATGGGCCCGGAGGAGGGCGCGGATCTGCTCTTCGCTGTCGATCGTGGGCGAAATAATATACCCGTCCACCTGGCTCTGCTGCAGCATGGCAATCTGCTGTTTCGATTTTTCAGGGTTTTCATCAGAGCTGCAAAAGATGATCCGGTAACCGTAGCGCGCCGCTTCCTTCTCAATTTCGCGGCCCAGCTTCCCAAAAAACGGATTGGCAATATCGGCAATTATCAACCCGATGGTTTTGGTTTTGCCGGTACGCAACCCCTGGGCAATCCGGTTGGGCTGGTAATTCATCTCTTTGGCTGTTTCCAGCACTTTCCGACAAACTTCATCGCTGATCCGGAACTCTTTGCCCCGCCCGTTAAGAACAAACGAAACCAGGGTTTTGGAAACCCCGAGCTGCTTCGCAATGTCATTAAGAGAGGTTTTTTTCATGTCTGTAGAACTGATTTTTTGTCTGGATCGATACATGGGTTTACCCAGCTTTTTCAAACAGGTTTCCATGTCATTCAAAATTAAGCGATCCGGCCGGGTTGCTTAAATAATAAATTGCCCTAAACTGATAACATTTTAACGGAAGTTTGCTTTGAATGCAACGTGATGAAATGGGGCATGCGTTTCACAACACCTGCTGACAGGTAAAAACCGCTATCCGACAGGATAAAAGTTTTTGACCGGCCTGCCTCGGAAAGGTTTAGAAAAGAGAAGAAAAAAAAGCTCGATTATCCTGGTGGTTACCTGAAATCTTTGCGGTAATCCGAAGGGGTTTTTCCCATGATCACCTTAAAATAATGGTTAAAATTTGCGAGGTTGTTGTATCCGCACTCGTAACAAATCTGGGTGATCTGCTTGTCGGTTTCGGCCAGCAATTTGGCTGCAATCCCGATTCTGACGCTTTTCACGTAGTCCATGAAGGTTTGTTTGGTCTTCTTCTTAAAATAGCGGCAAAAGGAGCTGGGTTCCATGCAAACCAGCGACGAGGCCTCACGCAGGTTAATTCCCTCCTGGATATTCTGAAATACGTACTCGTAAATTTTGTTGATCTGCTCGTAATCCTTGTCATACGAGTGGGGCAGCGAGGAGGGCAGCGCCAGGTATTCGCGGTCTTCAATCTGGATCAGGTAGCTGAATACTTTCAGCAGTTCGATGTACTGTTCCAGCCCTCTCAGGCTGACCATTCTGCGGAGAATGTTGGCCGATTTTTCGGCCAGCGGCCCGTGAAAGAGGATGCCGCCGTCGGCGCTGTGCAGCAGGTCGGCAACCGGTTCCAGTTCGGGCATCTTAAAATAATCGGAAACAATCAGATTTTCGTAAAAGTGGGTTACAATACACTCCGGCTCCATCCCATCTTCAGTTTCGAGCACCTCCCAGCAGTGCATGATGTTTGGCCCCAGCAGCACCAGGTCGCCTTTGGTGTAACTCGAGATGTTGTTTCCCACAATACGACGGCCATATCCGGAAGTAATCAGGTTCAATTCAAAATTTTTGTGTGAATGTACTTTGTCGGAATGAGGGTCCATCTTTAACCTTCGCGTGATAAACGAATGCTTTTGCGGCACAAAAATCTTTTCATAAACGAACTCCATACCTCTCCAGTTTAATCAGACAAAAATTTTAACCGAAAAATATAAATATATAAGCGAAATTCAAAGATCAAGTCAAATTTCAATGTAAAACGAACAATATACAACAAAAAAGATGCGGTCTATTGATTTTTCTTTGTTGTACCCGTTAAATCGGTTTAGCAAACCGGTTGAGAACGGCATAAACAGACACTTATCAATCAAAAATAGTATGAGAGCTTTATTTCACGGAATTATTCCACCAGTGGTTACTCCATTGCTCAGTAACGATGCACTTGATGAAGCGGGCCTCAGCAGGCTGATCGAACACATGCTTGCGGGCGGTGTTCACGGATTATTTCTGCTCGGCACGACCGGCGAGGCGACCAGTCTGAGTTACAAATTACGCGAGAAATTTGTAAAGCTGGCCTGCAACCAGATCGGGAAAAGGGTACCGGTAATAGTAGGGATTACCGACACCTGCATTGAAGATTCGCTGAACATGGCCTCCTGCTACAAAGAGGCCGGCGCTGATGCCGTGGTTATTGCCCCCCCCTATTACATCCCCATTTCGCAGAGCGAAATGATGCAGTACCTGGAAGGCCTGGTACCGCAGTTGCCCCTCCCCTTTTTCCTTTACAACATGCCCGGCTACACCAAGCTGCACATGTCGGTTGAAACCGTCAACTTCGCCCGGGAGCTGGGGGCCCTCGGAATCAAAGACAGTTCGGGCGACCTGATGTATTTGTATACGCTGATTGATAAATTCAAAGACACTCCGGAATTTTCCATCTTCACGGGCACCGAGATCTTCATTCCCGAGACCATTATGCACGGCGGCCACGGCGCGGTTGCCGGCGGCGCCAATATGTTCCCCCGCCTGTTTGTCGATTACTATGAAGCCGCCGTCCGTAAAGACTTCGAGCAGATCAGCCTGCTGCGCCAGATGGTGATGCAGATCTACAACACCGTTTACAATGTCGGCAAACACACGTCGAAGTACACCCTGGGCACCAAGTGCGCCCTCTCGGTGATGGAAATCTGCAACGACTACGCCGCCCTGCCATTGCGCAAATTCGACGATGAAAAACGGGCCCGGATGCAACAATATATCCAGGAACTGAAAGAGAAATTGGTCTATATTTAATGTTCTCCAACAAAAACCGGAACAGCCGGCACCACTTTCGGCTTTTGTTCCGGTTATTGCTATTTTGCTGACACCGGGAAATGTTTTTTCCGGCGCGTGACGGTCCAAAAGTCTTTTTTGCCGCAGCCAGCGAATTTTTTCGCAACTCCGGCTATCTTTAAGGCTGAGGAGTGCCATGAAAAGCTTCAGGCAGGAATTTCCCTGCCTGCTTCCTTCAACAAAATATTCAATTAACGATCAACTAATTCTATGAAAGCATTTACCACCCTTCTGCTGATAACCCTTTCAGCCATCCTTTTGCAGGCCCAACCCTACCGGGGCGACCAGGCTATTGTAAAATCCGAATTCATTTACCGATCCGAAGATGTCAAATTTCCAAGTTGCCATGCTTCAACAATTGCCGAAACCCAGGAGGGACTCCTGGCTGCCTGGTTTGGAGGAACTGCCGAAAAGGATCCGGACGTGGGCATTTGGATCAGCCGGTTCTCAAACGGAAAATGGTCGGTTCCCACGGAAGTAGCCAACGGCGTTCAAAATGAAAGTTTAAGGTATCCGACCTGGAATCCGGTGCTTTTTAACGCCGGCAAAGAGATCATCCTGTTCTACAAAGTGGGGCCCAACTGTTCCGACTGGTGGGGCGAATACATTACCTCGTCCGACAACGGACACACCTGGAGCAAGCCGGTGCGCCTGCCCGACGATATCTGGGGCCCTATCAAAAACAAACCGGTGTTGCTGCCCAACGGCGAACTGCTCTGCCCGTCGAGTACCGAAAAAACAGGCTGGCAGGTTCACCTGGAAAGCACCGCCGACTGGGGCAAAACATGGAAAAGAACCCCTTCGATAAATGACGGGAAAGAGGTCGGGGCCATCCAGCCTACCGTCCTGATACATTCGGGCAACAAACTCCAGATTTTATGCCGGAGCACCAATAAAATGATCCTCTCGTCCTGGTCCAGCGACCTGGGCAAAACCTGGAGCAAACTGGAGCCGATCCAGCTCCCCAATCCCAACTCCGGCATCGACGGTGTTGCCCTGCAGGATGGCCGTCATGCCTTGGTTTACAACCACGTCAAACCAGCCGAAAAATGGGGCGACCGTAACATTTTGAACCTGGCCCTTTCCAGCAACGGAAAAAAGTGGAAAGCTGCCCTCCTGCTTGAAAATGACCCGGATGCCGACACCGAATACTCCTACCCGGCGATTATCCAGGCCAGCAACGGGCTGCTCCACATCACCTACACCTGGAACCGGAAGCTGATCAAACACGTGGTGGTGGATCCCTCCAAACTGACGACCAGGCCGATGGTGAAAGGTTCGTGGCCGACGGAATAGTCCGCGCTTTTTTTGGGACCGGTTAGCTGCGAGGACCGGATGACTGTTTTGACTTTTAATTCCAAAAAAATGATCAGAAAAAAAATATTCCGGATACCCCTCCTGATAGCGGCTGGAATAATGATATCCGCCCTGGGGGTTTCCCTCCGGGCCAATGAACCCCTCAGACTGAAGTACAACCATCCCGGGCTCCTGACCGACCTGGGGGTTGGTTTGTGGGCCTGGCCGTTCCCGGTCGATTATGACCACGACGGCGATTACGATCTGGTGGTGAACTGTCCGGATGTCCCCTACAACGGCATCTGGTATTTCGAAAATTCAGGGGGAAAGGCGAACCCGGTTTTTAAAGCGCCGGTCTGGCTGGCTCCTGCCGTGAAAAACATTCAGTTTTCGGACGTGAATGGCAAACTGGTGGTTATGACGCCCGGCGTAGTTTACAGCGATTTTCTGAAGTTGTTTGCCCAATCGCCCGACACAGTGTTCCATCCCGCTTTTTACAAAGAGCTGAGTGAAAAATCGAGGTTCAATTTATGGCGGATGGTGGATTACGAAGGCGACGGCGACCAGGATTTTATTGTGGCCATCGACGACTGGTCGGATTATGGCTGGGACAATGCCTTTGACGAAAAGGGAACCTGGAAAAACGGTCCGATTCATGGGTACATCTACCTCATTGAACAAACCGCTCCGAACGAATATGCACCTCCCCGGCACCTCAAAGCCGGCGGCAAAAAAATCGACCTCTACGGAGTTTCCGGTGCCAACTTCTTCGATTTCGACAACGACGGCGACCTGGATATCATCATGGGAGAATTTGTCGACCGGATCACCTGGTTCGAAAACATCGGGAGCCGGACCCAACCAGTTTATGCCGAAGGCAGGTTTTTGAAAGTGGAAGGCAAAACCTTCCGGGTCGACCTGGAAATGTTTATTTCCAATGCGGTGGACTGGGATCACGACGGTTATATCGACCTGATTATTGGCGAAGAGGATGGCCGGGTTTTCTGGTTAAAAAACAGCGGAAAGAAAACCCCGGACGGACCAGTCTTTGAAAAGCCGGTCTATTTTCAGCAGGAAGCCGGCGACCTGAAATTTGGCGCATTGGTTACCCCGTACAGTATTGATTGGGATAACGACGGCGACGAAGATCTGATCTGTGGAAATACGGCCGGCTACATCGGTTTTATTGAAAACCTCGACGGAGGGAATCCGCCCCAATGGGCCAATCCGGTTTACCTCAAAGCCGAAGGAAAAACCATCCGCATCATGGCCGGAGAGAACGGCTCCATTCAGGGACCGGCCGAAAAAAAATGGGGCTACACTACCCTGTCGGTCGTTGACTGGAACTGTGACGGCTTGCCGGATATTGTTGCCAACTCCATTTGGGGAAAAATCGAATGGTATGAAAACAAGGGAACCCGGTCGAAACCCCGGCTGGCGGCCGCCCAACCCGTTGAAGTGGAATGGTCCGGCGTCAATCCCAAACCCGCCTGGAACTGGTGGAACCCGCCGGGAAAAAACCTCGTGACCCTTTGGCGCACCACTCCGCTGGTCTACGACTGGAACCAGGATGGCCTGCCCGACCTGGTGATGCCTGACCACGAAGGCTACCTGGCGTTCTGGGAACGGGTCCGGGAAAACAAAACGCTGAAACTGCTGCCCGGCAAACGGATTTTTACGGCCGAAGAGCACACCACTCCGACCGACCAGTTTACCAACGACGAGGAAGGCCGGTTACGCCTCAGCACCAAAACCGCCGGTGGATCGGGCCGGAGAAATTACTGCATTGCCGACTGGGACGGTGATGGTCTGCCCGATCTGCTGGTAAACAGTGTAAACATCTCCTTCCTGAAAAACAAAGGAGTCCGGAACGGAAAAGTTGTCCTAGAAAACAAAGGCCCGCTGCTAACCAAAAAAATGGCCGGCCATTCCACCTCGCCTACGGTGGTTGACTGGGACCGGAACGGAATTCCCGACCTGCTCTTCGGAGCCGAAGACGGGCATCTTTATTATTACCCCAACGACCAGTTTAAGAAGAAGTAAAGAGGACGCTTCCGTCAAAATCACGGAACAGCTCCGTCAACAAACAGTGATTTGACCAGTAAAAATCAACCATATGCAACACCATTTCAGAAATAACACCGGGCAGCTTCTCCGCCTTAAAACGGCCGGAATAGCTGTCCTGCTGCTTTTGACCGGCTCCGCAGCTTTCGGACAAAAGAAAAAAGCGGCAACAACCAGCCCAAAAGCCACTTTTCAGGCTGAATATATTTTTCCTTTCCAGACGCAGCATGTGCATAGCAGTTCGGTGGTCGAACTGCCCAACGGCGACTTGCTGTGCTGCTGGTTCCAGGGGTCGGGCGAACGAAGCGCCAATGATGTGGCCATCAAAGGCGCCCGGCTGAAAAAAGGGGAAACCCGGTGGAGCGAACCTTTTGTTTTGGCCGACACCCCCGACAATCCCGACTGCAACCCGGTGCTGTTCCTCGACAACAGCAACCGGCTGCATCTCACCTGGATTGTGGTGATGGCCAACCAATGGGAATCGTCGCTGCTGAAAACACGCATTTCGACCGATTACCTGGGGGCCGGCGCTCCGAAGTGGAACTGGCAGGATGTCATCCTGCTGAAACCCGGTGAAGAGTTTGCCCGAAGTATCCCGGAACAGTTTAAAAAACTCCCGACGCCGGAGCTGGCCTGGGGCGGTTATGCTCCCAAATACGAAGCGCAAATTGCCGCTGCAGCCAAAGATCCGGTCAAACGTGAAACGGGCTGGATGGGACGCATCAAACCGACGATTTTGTCGGGCGGACGAATCCTGTTGCCGCTCTATTCCGACGGCTACAACCTCTCGCTGGTCGCCATTTCCGACGACAATGCCGAAACCTGGAAACCCAGTCTGCCCATTGTGGGCCGCGGAAATATCCAGCCCGCCATCCTGCGCAAAAAAGATGGCAGCCTGGTTGCCTACATGCGCGACAACGGCGATGCCCCGGGGCGCATCCAGAAAAGTATTTCTACCGACAACGGCTACACCTGGACACCGTGCGAAAAAACCACGCTCCCCAATCCGGGCGCCAGCGTGGATGCCCTGGCGCTGAACGATGGCCGCTGGGTTATGATTTACAACGACCTGGAAGAGGGCCGTTACCGGCTGGCCGTCAGCCTTTCGGAAGATGAAGGCGCCACCTGGAAATACACCCGGTATCTCGAAAACAACCGGGAAGGCGGTTTTTCATATCCATCCATTATTCAGTCACGGGACGGAAAAATTCACGCCACCTACTCTTATCACGTTAAAAATGAGAAAACCATCAAACAGGTCAGTTTTCCGGCCGACTGGGTCATGGAACAGCCCGCCGCTACGACCAATGCCGAAAAACTGGGATTTCCGAAGGGGAAAAAGGTCATCCTGCTCCACATGGACGACCTGGGGATGTGCGACGAGGCTAACCAATCGGGAGAGTTTTACATGCAGAACGGCTTTGTCAACTCCGGCGCGGTGATGATGCCCTGTCCATATGCCAAACCGTTTATCGACTGGGCCAAAAAGAACCCGAAAGCCGATGTCGGCGTGCACCTCACCCTCACCAGCGAATGGAAAACCTACCGCTGGCCCTCGGTTACCAGTCCCGCCCAAGTTCCGGGTTTAATTGACCCCGAAGGGAAGCTCTGGCGCGATGTTCCGGAGGTGGTGGCCCACGCCACGGCCGCCGAGGTGGAAACCGAAATCCGTGCCCAGATTGATCAGATGATCGCCCTGGGTCACCGTCCCACGCATATGGACACCCACATGGGAACCCTCTACGGATCGCCCGAATATGTCAAAGTATTCCTGAAAGTGGCCGAAGAATATGGGATACCCGCCAACGCCATCGATTTGTCGGACCCCAAAGTGGCAAACAAATTCAAAGCGATGGGATATCCCATTTCTGAAGCGATGACCGCCCTGATGGACCGCTATTCGCTGCCCAAACTCGACGATTTCGGCAGTGTTCCGAACGGAAAAACCTATGCCGAGAAGAAGGAAAACTTCATCAAACTGGTCAATTCTCTTGAAAACGGACTGACCGAAATCATCTTCCACCCGTCGGTCGAGACGGAAAACCTCAAAAGTATCACCGGGTCATGGCAGCAGCGGGTTTGGGAGGCCCAAATGTTTTCCGATCCCGAAATCCGGAAGTTTTTGGCCGGCCAGAATATTATCCTGACCGACTGGAAAGATATTATGAACCGCTTTAACCAACAAAAAAGATAGAATACGGAGCCTGACACCGTAAAAAAATTCCGGGAGGCACAGGTACCCTGCCACTATCGGGCAGCAAGGTGCGGTTGACAGCTTTCAGTTGAAAAACGTCCGGTTTTCCGGAGGGAAAAGATGAAGAAAAAACCGCAGCACCACCATCCCGGCCCAACACAAAGTCGATTCTTCTGACAAAAACCGATCAACTTACTTTGCCAGATCAGAAAAGAGGCTGCCTGAAAATCGGGCAGCCTCAGTTTTTGGGTTTTGTCCAGACTGAAATGAAGGCAATAGAGCAGATTTGCAGAACAAATCGTCAACCTGCCGCACCGGCGGCAAATAGCCTTCCTATTTTTTCAGGCGGAAAGAGTCAACCAGGTGATTTTGGGCATCCAACGTCTGCGACACCAGCTCATTTCCGTTGATCTGCACATGCTGGTAGAGATGCCCCTTAAAATTCCGGACGGCAGCATAAGGTTCCGGGGTTCGTTCCCCTTCGCGGCTCGGAATGCCAACCGACACCATGTAGGTGGTTCCATGAGTGCCTTCCGGCACTACTTTTCCGCCTTTCATCGGTTTGGAGCGCATGTAGTAGTGAATGTGTCCTCCCAGCACCAGGTCGACCTGGTATTTATCGAACAGAGGCACCCACGCTTCCTGGATATTCAGATACGGCTCTTCCCAGTTGTAGGGCGGAAAGTGAAACATGGCAATTTTCCAGGTCGCCTTACTTTCAGCCAGCTGTTTTTCAATCCAGGCGGTGTGCGGTTCCAGGGGCGAGGTGGCGTCGATCATCAGAAACAGGGCGTTTTTGTATTGAAAGGCGTAGGTTTGCTCGGCCGGCACCCCTTCGGGAGCGTTGAGCGGGTAGCTGAACTGATCGCGGAACAACTGTGCGCCCCGTCCGGCGCGGTTGTCGTGGTTGCCGGGAACGGCCATCAACGGAATCTGGTTGGCCACCCCGCGGGAATAGGCCCAAAGCTCATCCCACTGGTCGCGGAACAGGCCATCGCTCACCAGGTCGCCCGCAATGGAGAAGAAAGCCACTTCGGGCCTGGTTTGGTAAGCCAGCTGCAGGATTTCGCCAAACAGCGGGGAGTTGTGGGTGTCGCCAAACCAAAGGAAAGAGAAAACATCGTCGGAAGCAGCCGTGGTAAAAGCGTCCCCTTCCGCCCAACCGTCTCCGGCCGAATATTCGTAGGTTGTGCCGGGAGTCAGGTCTTTCAGCCGGGCGGTAAAATGGTGCACATAACGGTCGTTCATCAGCAGCCGGTCTTCCATCCGGAGTTTTTCAGCAGGTACGGTCTGTTCTTCGGCAGTTCCCTTCACCCGGTATTTCAACTGACCGGTTGCCACCGACGTATCGGTCCGCCACAACACATCGATGGTGGTTGAGGGATCGGAGCTCCAGCTCAGGTGAAACTGGTCGGGCGAGGCGGAAGCGGGAAATTTGCTTTCGCGGAAGGCCCCGATCAGGTGAGACTCGGCCGCGCGTCCCCGCACCGTGGGAAGCAGTTGTTGCCCTTTCATTTCGTCGGGGACATCGGTCAGCACCAGCTCGTCCCAGTCGTGGTAGGTAAATGCCCCGTCATCGAGGATCCCGACATACTGGCTGGCGGGGAAAAAATTGCTCAGTACCAGCCGGTCGTTTTTATTTTGCGGCGCCACGGTTACAAAATAGTGCATGCCCAGATTCTGGTCGAACCCGTTAATTCCGAGTCCTACGGTTCCGGCATCAAATTTTTTCTGCCACACTTCGTAGGTGGTCTGTTCGTTTTTCATGGTCAGCCCGGTTTTCTGAAAACCATATTCCGGCAACCAAAAGGGCACAATTTTCTGGTTTACACTGCGCATCACCGAAACGACCACGGGCACACTGGCCTCAAAACTCCAGTGCCGGGTTCCGAGCACTTGTCGCTCCTCCTGGTCAAACAGCTTCATCACGGCGTCGTAGTCCAGTTTTCGCAAATCGTCGGGCTGAAAATTGCGGTACAAAAAGGTCACTTTGTCGTCCATCACCTCGCTGACAGACCTTCCGGTCCCGGCAGGCTGGCAGGCTGTCATCCCGGTCAGCAGTCCGGCAGTCAACAGTATTGAGATCAATCGTTTCACTTTTTCTCGTTTTTGAATTTGCATGTTGCCAATAGTTGTTAAAAAAACAGGCGCACCTGCAGACCGTAGATCTGTCGGGTGCGCCCTACCTAATCACCTAAAACTACCTATGATGTCGAAGCGTTGTTGTTTCATTTTTGCGATTCAGGTTCGCCGATCACGCCGAGGTAACGGCCAATCCAGTAAGGCAGCAGCCAGATGTCGCCGGCGCTGTTTTCTTCCCGTCCGCCGCCGCGGCTATCCAGGTCGAAGCGGTTGGCGTTGTGTCTCGAAATCCGGAGTTCGCCCGGAGGCAGAACCTCTTTGACACTCTGTTTTCTGAAATTCGGCGCCAGCAGTTCGATGTCTTTGCGGTGGCTGTTCGAAACCGACCAGTTGATCAGGTCGATCGGATAGAGCTGCAAATACCACAACGCTTCGTCGAAATCATAATCTTCGTCGCCCACCAACGCGGTCATGATATTCCACAAGCCTTCCTTCTCCGGACGCTCGGCCTCCCAATGATCCACAATGGCTGCCTTGAATTTTGCTTTCAGCGTATCGTTAAACGCGTAGCGATACAATCCCCAGTAGCCGCAATAGTACATTTCGTCATCCGAATGGTTCCAGCCGTCCGACAGCTCTTTGCTCATTTCATCGGCATCAGCGGGCGCCATCCCGATTTCGCTCATCGGCCGCATCAGGTTTTCAAGATAGCCGTGTTCGTTCATCAGATAGAAAGCAGCCTCGCGGTATTTCTCTTTTTGGGTGAAATGATAGGCCGTTTGCAGCATCCCGATGATATTGGAGGAGTTGATCTTGCGGTCGCCCACCATCAGCGGGAAGGAGTTGACATATTCGGGGTTCCAGCGTCCCCAGCGGGTAGGTTTGCCGTCCCAGTCGATCATATAAAAATCATTTTTCACGATGTGCGACATGAGCGTGTCGATCAGCATAACCGCTTTTGCTTTGAGCTCGGGCACCTCTACCAGCTCGGCGATGGCGCCGAAAGCAAAAATGTGGCCGATCGCCTCGTCGCTGCTGGTTGTCGATTTCCAGTCCCACTCCGGATCTTCGGCGCGGCGCCAGGGTTCGTCGTGAAATTTATATCCGGTGCGCATGTAAGAACGCGACGGGAAACCGGAGTTCAGGCCGTTGACCGTGTACAAACGTTCCATGGCATCGAGTGATTCGCGGATGTTCTGCAGCGCTTCGGGCGATTGGGTGACGGCGTAGCGGAACGTCTGCGAAGCCAGATACATCGAGGTCCACAACCCGTCGTTGTCCGAATCTTCCATGCTGCCGGTGGTTACATCGCCCTCCTGCATGCTGGAAACGGTGGCGTTAAACCCGTTGCGGATGTGCCGGTCGCGCACCTGCTTTTCAAAAAACAGGGCTTTGTCGTGCAGGGTCATCTCGTCGAAACAGATTTTCCCCAATCCGGCGTTGGTGAGGATCAAAACTGAATTCTCGGGACCTTTGGCAATATGCACCACCGTATCAGACGGGATCCATCTCTTGGAAGCGTAGTAGCTGAACTTGCCGTCTTCGCGGAGCTGCATCGCTCCCCAGGTCGATCCAAACCAGATGTTGCCGTTAATCTCGGCCACGGTGGTCAGTTCGGTCCAGGGCATTTTTTGCTGAATTTCGCCGATCTGCTTTTTCGTTTGGGTATCGACCAGGTAGTAGCCGTTGTTGGTTCCCACCACCAGTTTGCCGGCGGCAAGCTCCATACAGGTCACCCGGTCGTCGTTGACCACCGGGGTCAGTTCGTTTTTCGCGGGGTCAAACGTATAAATCGATTGCTTGCCCAGGATCCAGAAGAGGTTTTGCGGTTCGTCAAATTTGATCGCCTTCACCTCGTCGCCGGGCAGCGCCCCCTCCCAGAGATTTTTTGAATCTTTCAGCAAATGCAGCGCTTTGCCATCCGAAATCAGGAAGGAGAAATCTTTCCCGCCGGCAAAAACCGTGGCGTTGGGCAAAGTGTGGCGGGAATAGAGTTTGGCGGCCCAGGCGTTGCTGAACACCGCCTTGTCATCGAGGTAGACAAACTGGTCGTGGTAAATACCTATTCCGGCGATTTTTTTGTCAGAGGTTTGTTTGTCCTGCACATCGGTAACCAGGGTTCCGGGGAAAAGGAACTGTCCGGCACGCGGCCGCAGCAACCCTTTCGACGAATAGACCTGGATGTATCCGTTGCGGTCGGCGGCTACCGTTTTTAGCTCCGTGTCGGATGTTTCGCGGTTAAACTTGATGCTGTAGTCCTGCAAAAATGGTTTATCGGGACGGGCGGCCACTTCTTTCCGCTGCTTTTGCGCGGTACACGAGGCCATGGCAAATACTAAGCAAAGCAAGGCAAGCTGAAGTATTGTCTTTTTCATTTCTATTGATTTTTGTTGATTTATAGTATTTTTCAACCCGTTTAAGGCTGATCGTCTTGTTTTACAATTTAGCTGAAATTCTGAAAACCCTGGCAGAAGTCCAGGTTTGGCCAAACAGGTCAGTGGTCCTGACCTTCAGGGTGTAGGTTCCGGGAAGCAGGTTTTGGGGCAGCTCCCCGCGCCAGATATGTCTTGAAATGCTGGGTTCGTCCATCAGGTAGCCCAACACCTCTTCCAGCACTTTTCCGTTCACTTTTTCCTGCAGAAACGGGTTCAGTGCATGCATCCGGGCACATTCCGGATCGGGCACTTCCGCCGGCTCCATTTTCAGCCACGTCCCCTCCCCGCTCAGCTGCATCTCCACCACCGAACGCGGTGAGCCGGCAAACACATTGACCAGCACCTGACGCGACTGGCGGTCGGAAAGGACCACATCGTCGGCAAGGTAAATGTTCATCTGGTAATTTTCGGGACGGCGGGCGGCCTTAAACCGGACCCGGTAGGAGTTTCCGCTGAAATGGATAACCGAATACCCGTTGGGCGTTCCGTCGTTCATGGTGGCATGCGGAATGTTTACCTCGTCGAGTGCGCCGCACCACCAGCTGCCGCACACCGCTCCGTTGACCAGGTGATGATGGTCGCCGGCTCCCTTCCAGCCCATTGCGGGCCCCACAAACAGGTTGATCTGTTCATGGGCGTGGCCGGAGACCGAAAAGGTATGCTCCCGGTTGCTGATCAGCGCCAGCAGCTGGTCGCGGTTTTCGCACACCACCACCGGCACGTGCATCATCAAAACCACCAGTTTGCCGGCGGGAACAAATGCGAGATAGTTTTTAACGAAGTTAAGCTGCCGTTCGGAGAAGCGGGAGGTGTAACGTCCGTTGGGGGTAAAGTGGATGTTGTTGAGATCGATAAAGACCACCTCGCCGTATTCAAAAGCATAGGTCGATGGCCCGTAAACCTGCTCGTAGGTAGCTGTTTTCTCTCCGTCAGTTGGGGCGTCCCGGTCGTAATCGTGATTTCCGAAGGTGTTGTACCACGGAATCCCGATCTGGGCAATTCCCTGGTTAATGGCCTGAAAAAGGGCGGGGCCGTCGGCTGTGATATCGCCCAGCGAAACGCCAAAGAGGGCATCGGTCCCGATCAGCTCTTCCACCACATCGTGGTTGATGTAGTTCACCTCTTTTAATCCGCGGGCTTGCGGATCGCCAAAAAAAAGGGCCGTAAACTCCCTGTTTTCGGCAGTGGCAATGAGCGGAAAGTTGATTCCGTGCTCCGGCGTTTCCCCTTTCTGCCGGAAAAAATGCTGCGGAATCATCTCCCGGTTGACCGGAACCCGGTAACCAGCCGGCTTGATGACAAAAAGCGCTGAACTTCCGGAATCTTCCAGCGCCCATTTTCCATCGGCTCCGGAACGGACCACCACCTCGCCGTTTGACACGCAAACGCCGCCAACACCGGGCTCGCCGGCATCTTTGATCCCGTTTTGGTTGATGTCGTGGAAAACATATCCCCCAACATTTTTTCCGGCAGAAAAAACAACCGGGCCCCCAAACAGCATCAACAGGAAGAAAACACGGAGCGATTTCATGTGAGATAATATTACAGAAATTTTTAACTGGAAGAAAAGGGTGCTGCATCAAAAGTTACCGCACCCTTTTCAAATTTTCTGAAAGCTATCTTCTTTCAGAAGGATTGTATTACTGCAAGAGCCAGAATTTTGACCAGGAGCTGTCTTTGCCGTCGGTGGCGGTAAAGGGTGTTTCCACCAGTCGTTCAATCGCTACCTTGTAATTGGCGTTGTTGCGGCCTTTTTCATTGGGGCCATATTCAAACCGCAGGGGCATCGCGTCGCGTAACGCTTTGGGGCCAATGGCCAGGGTCGGGAAACCGGTTCTTCTCCAATCGCACCACGCTTCGTGGGCAACGGTCCAGTTGGCGATCCATTTCTGGGTGATGATTTGGGCCAGCGTGCCATCGAAAGCAACCCCCGGCTGGGCAATGTAGGCTGCATACGCGCTGCCAACTCCCCAGGTATCCATAGAAGCTTTAACTCCTTTTTCATACCACTCTTTTTGTGTGCCACCCACCGACCATCCTTTGCGGGAAGCTTCGGCCATGATGAAACAGACTTCGGCATAAGAGATCATGCGGGCTTTCAGAAGCGTTCCTTTGGCAGCTTTGTAAATATCGTCGAGCGCTGAATTGTGGACATTGGGACCTCCCTGAACCGGGTTCGGGTTGAGGTTGTAGCTCGATCCGTCGCCCGTGCTTGAGGCAATGGGCATACCGACAAAGCGGGCAGTGTCTACCAGTGTTTTTCCGGCTTTTACATCTTCCACCCAGGTGCTGGGGTTGTAGATGACCATATTTTTGGCGGCCAGATATTCCGGGCGCAGGTAACGGACATTATTCACGACAATATCATTTTCGGGATATTGGGTGGAAACTTTGATTTGGGTTCTGGCTTTGTTGAACCAAACCTCGAGCCGCGGGTCGTTGAATTTCACCAGCACATCGCGGAAACCGGCACACAGCTGAATACGGTCGAAACCACTCATGCTGACATCCTGCACGGTATTGGCCGGCCAGGAGTCGTTTTTGGTGGTACCGATGTAGGACATCGTTGCATCGTCTTCGATTCCGGTAAAAATCGGATACTGGGCCGGATTGGAAGTAATCTCCTGGATTCCGGCTTTGGCAAAATCAGGCAGTTTCCCCGACAATCTCATATAATAACGCAGCGCCAGTGAGTTGGCCAGTTTGCGCCATTTCAGCGGATTGCCGCCATACATCACGTCGGCCGACTGGCTGATCTCTTTGTAGTCGCCCACCGGTTTGGAGAGTAAGGTGTTGGCATTTTTCAACTCCTGAAGAATTCCTTTGTAGATGCTCTCCTGGGTGTCAAATACCGGGAAGAGATCTTCCTGTCCGCCATTGGGGGCATTGAGTGCGGCCGTGTAAGGTGCATCGCCCCAGGAGTCGGCAATGTAGGCAAACTGAAAAGCCCTGATGACGGTTGCCACTCCCTGGTGAAACTCCATTTTTTCGGCTACCGCACGATTGTAAAGATGTTTGGCATCTCTCAGCACACTGTAGTTGGAAGCCCAGTCGCGCTCGGTATTCCAATCCAGCTTGTTAAGGCCGTTTCCCCAGCCGCTCTTCTGCACATACTGCATCACCCCGGCCACATCTCCCTGGTAATTGTTTTCGAGATATTCGGTCATGGTAGCCGTGATAATAGTCGGAATCAACAGGTTCGGATTGACGGTTGACGGGTCAACGCCATTGGGGTTCACGTTGAATTCCGTAAGCTTATCCTGGCAGGAGGTGAAGGCAATCACGGTAAGCACCAGGAATATTTTAGCTAATGTTTTCATTCTTTTCATATTTTACGATTCAACATTAAAAGTTAAAATTCAATTTAAAGCCAACGGGGATGGTCCACGGTGAGACGTTGTACCTTTCAATTCCCTGTTTAAACTGAATCCCACTTTTTTGAACACCGCTGGATGCCTGGAATGCAGTTTCCGGATCGATGCCAATGCCGGCCTTTGTCCAGAGGATCAGGTTACGGCTGTAAACAGAAATCGAAGCATTCTTGAAGCCGATTGATTTTATGGTAGGCAGCTGATAGGAGATTGAGATTTCTCGCAATTTGATGAAGTCGGCATCAAAAGTTGCCGTCCGGGTAAAATCCCAACCGTAGAAATCCTGGTATCTGATCAGCGGGGTTCCGTTCTTTTTACCCAGGTTTTCACCCAGATGTTCGGCAACCATGATAAAATTACCATTGTCGTCGTAGTATCCTTCAACGCCGGGCATAAATACGCCATCATTTAAGGTGATGCCCCCTTCGGTGTGCGGGAAGCCTCCGGTCGCAGCCGTCGGACCACCGACCACCACGTAGAATTCACCTCCGGGCAACAAATATTTGTCGGCATTGTCTTTGAGGAATTTGGCAATTTCTGCTCCACTCATATTGTTGACTTTCAACGTTCTGTTGATCCAGCGTTCGGAGTGCAGGTCGGATTCGCCGTAGCGGAAAGTCTGTGAAACAAACTGTCCTCCCACCCGCCAGTCGAGGCTGGCATTCAGCGTCCATTTTTTATAGGAAAGCCCGGTTTGAACCCCGATGGTAAAGTCCGGGTTAAAGTTTCCGATGACGTTGGGTTTTCCTTCGTTGATTTTGGTTTGCCACCCTTTTACGTCGTTCCAGCCTTCGTCATCCAGAATTGGCCAGCCAAAGTACGGAGAGTTCGGATCTTCCACCCGCACCATTTCGGCATCTACAATCTGGCCGATTTCGTCGCCCACCCGGGTAACGGCGCCGCCTTTTGCATCGGTCCACAAATCGATATAGTTGAATCCTTCTGCCAGCTCTTCAATCCGGGTTCTGTTGCGCGAGAAGTTTACATTTACATCCCAGTTCCATTTATTGTTGCTGACCGGGGTACCTCCCACCGCCAACTCAATCCCTTTGCTGGAGATCAAACCGGCATTGATCTGTTTGGAGTTATACCCGGTTGAGGGCGGAAGACCAATATTCAAAATCTGGTTTTCATTTTCAGCGGCATAGTATGTCCCTTCAAACCTGAGGCGACTGTTGAACAGCGCCAGGTCGGCACCTACCTCCCACGAAGTTTTGATCTCCGGCTTCAAATTCGGCAACAACATATTTCCCGAAGTGGTGAGGCGGATTTCATTCCCCCAGGCTCCGGCGTCGCCCATCAGCGGAAGCAGTTTGTACGGATCGGTATCGTTACCTACCATTGCCCAGCCTCCCCGCAATTTAGCCAGAGAAATTCTTGAATCCATCTCGAACAGGTTGTTCAGCAGCATGCTTAAAGAAGCGGAGGGATAGAAGTAGGAACGGTTTTCGGCCGGAAGTGTACTCGACCAGTCGTTACGTGCCGTCAGATCAAGATAGATGGCATCTTTCCAGCCCAGTGAGGCCAGTCCGTACAAGCTGTAAATTGCTTTTTGGTATGAACTGGAGCCGTACTGAATATTTGACGGCGCAATATTTCCGAGCGTGTAAACACCGGGAACCGTCAAACCGGCGCCGGGTTTGCTCTGGGCGCTGTTGTTGTCGCCATACTGGTACATGTAGTTTCCACCAGCCGAAGCATTGATATTGAAATCCTTGAGTGATTTTTTATACGCCAGCAGGAAGTCTGCATTCTGCTCCCTGCGGTAGAGGTTTACCAAACCATATACTCCATTGGCATCGCCGGTGTAACTTTTGGCAATTTTGGTTTCCCGCTTTTCACTAAACTGGTCGTGGTTGTACCGCAACATCAGCGACAAATCCGACGTCAGGTCGATATCAAGTTTGGCGTTTCCATACACCCTGTCGCGACGAAAACTGTTGTTTACCTCGTAGGCCAGGAAATACGGGTTGTCAATCCGGTTGCTGATTTTGTAGGTTCCGTCGGGTTTCAGGTTCAGATTATACGGGCTGTTCTGCTGAATGCCGACCTTTCCGGGTTCCCAGATGGTTTTCAGGTCATTAATATCAATATGGGAATTGATATTGTACAAAGCCTGCAACGGGTTGGCGCCACGTTCAGAGGTTGCAGGGCGGTTATCTGCGCCTGAATTGTTAAAATTAAAGCTTGAACTGAAAACGACCCCTTTGGCAATTTTGTATTCCGAATTAACCCCGATGCTGTTTTTGTGCAAGTCGCTGTTGGGAATAATACCTCGGTTGAGCATGTTTTCATACGAGACCCGGTAATTGAGTTTTTCGTTGGCATCGGTCAGGGCGAAACCGTTTGTTGAGGTAACCCCGGTCCGGAAAAAATCTTTGTAATTATCGGGGTGAGCAACCAGCGGCCGGGCTGCAATCTCTCCGGCGGCATTAAAATAGGGCCACTGGTAGGCCATCATACCTTTGTCGAGTTCCGGGCCAACCCAGTAAGAGTTTCCGGCCGGTACTTCGTAATAAGGCAGGCCATTGGTCGGACGGTTATCCTGTGTAAATGGCCGCTGTCCGTTGGCAAAACGGGTGTGCTTTTCGAGAAATTTGTACGGAGTTTCAACCACCGTGTTTGAAGTGACCGATACGCCAAGTCCTTTGCTCTTTTTTCCTGATTTGGTGGTAATCAGCACCACGCCGTTCCCTGCCCGGGAACCGTATAACGCAGCGGCGCTGGGACCTTTCAGCACAGAAACACTTTCGATGTTTTCGGCGCTGAGGTCGGAGATGGCATTTCCATAGTCGGCCAGGTTCCCATTCCCAATCTGGGTAATGTTGTTCAAGGTGTTGTTCATCGGTACGCCATCAATCACAAACAGCGGCTGGTTGTCGCTGGTCAATGACGATGCTCCGCGAATAACCATACTTACCGAGGAGCCGGTTCCGCCGGTCGAACTGATGGCAACCCCGGCAACTTTACCGGCCAAAGAGTTCAACACGTTTTCCTGGGCAACTTTCTGCAACGCTTCTCCGTTAACTTCGCCAACCGAGTAACCGAGCGATTTTTTCTCCCTCGAAATTCCCAAGGCGGTCACAACCACCTCGTCCACCCCGATGGTGGCACTTTTCAGGATGACATCAACCACTGTTCTTCCGCCAACGGCAATCTCCTGCGGGACCATCCCGACAAAAGAGTAAACCAATACCGATTGCGCATCCTGCACGGTAATGGTGTATTTACCGTCAATATCGGTAATTGTACCACTACTCGTACCTTTTACTACAATAGAAACTCCCGGGAGCAGCTCACCGCTTTCACTCTTGACCTCCCCGCTTACTTTTTGCTGCGCAAACGAAGAAAGAGTAAAAATGGCAAACAGTCCTGATAATAGCATTTGCAAGATTCTCTTTTTCATAAACTAAATAGTTGGTTATTTAATAAAGCTTCTTCTTATCCGGCAAATCCTTCCCTGAAAACACTTTAAGAATTATTCACCTTTACAAATATGCTTGGTATATGCCACTAAAATTTATGGAATCTTACTCTCATTGCATTAAATATTAACAGCCACCGAAATACTAAATCGATCCAGCACAAAATAACTGTCAATATTTAATCACAATAGAATAACAAAAAGATAATGATTGGGGGGATTTTTTAACGCATTAACAGGCAAACCGCAAAAAAAGTTCAGGTGTTTGGGGGCTGAACACACTTTTTCCGAAAAAACCGGAACCCCTTCAATCAACAAATTTCTTTCCGCCTCGCTGGTTATTTCTGATCTCAAACGCATCAAACAATTTTCCGTCGACGGTGTAGGCGTTGTATTTTAAAACATCTCCCCTGATGCTGATTTCCTGGAAAAGCTGGATGTTCGACCCTTTTTTCTGCATCCAGTTTTTGGAGCCGGCTTCGTAAATTTTGGGGCCGCTGACCGAAACCACATAGACGATGGAAGGTTTTACGGCCGGATTATCAGAAACCGAACCGCGGCCGTAAGCGTGGTCATGCCCGGTCAGCACAAGATCAACCTTGTACTTCTCCAGGATGGGCTGAAAATTCCTCCGGAGATTGGCGTTGTCGCGGCTATCTTTGGTTGAATAGAACGGAAGGTGGGTGGTTACAATCACCCACTCTTGGGTATTGGTCCGTAAAACGGAGTCGAGCCAGTTTTTTTGCGCCGTCATCTCATAACCGTTTTCATCTTCCAATTCATCTCCGGCTGCCGAATCGACGGATATCAATCTTAAATTCTGGTAGTCAACAAAATAACAACTTCCTTTGAGGCCAGCCGGACCGTTTTGCGGAAAGGTAAACTGCAAATTCCAGTGTGGATCAATTTTTCCGTCACGGTAGTCGTGGTTTCCGGGGGTCATCACCTGCGGCACCATCGGAAAGATAAATCCGCCGGCGTCGAACAGCTGCTGGTACTCATCGTCGCGGCCGGCCCGGTTGATAATATCGCCGGCATAGAGCATAAACCCGCAATCGGGCGATTTCCGGTAGGCTTCGCGAACCACCCGCGACCATTGTGACCGCAGATCGGACTGCGGATCGCCGAAATAGATGAACGAGAAACCTCCGTCCAGGGCAGGAAGCTGAAACTGAAACCATTCACTCCAGTGCTCGCCGTTTCCCACCCGGTAGAGATATTTTCCGCCGGGAGTCAGTCCGGTTAAAATGCAGGCGTGCTGATTGACCTCCACCGGCAGCTGTTCGGCCCCGGAGAAGTATCTGACCGGAGTTGTCCGGGCCCGGAACTGCCTGCTGTCGGCAGCATTGATGCGGGTAGCCGATGCAGGCTGCAACTCACAAAACCCCTCCTGCACCGCAGTACCGGTCCGCCAGGTTACGGCGACTGACGTGGAGGGATTTTCTGTCAGATTCATCACAATCCGCTCGGGTTGTAAACCGGGCTGCCCCAAAATGGCAACCGGACGGCCCAGAACCAATAAAATTGCCAAAAGGCTAACTGACAGGACTGTTTTCATTCGCATAATAAATCTTTTTTAGGAAAGAGAGAATATTTTTTCAATAGCCGGACCTTTCTGACCGGAACCTTCCCAGACGCTTATTTATCCGACGGACGGGGACTTTCACCGATCAGCCGGATGGCTTCCTGCTCCAGAATTTCTCCGGTCATTTCGCCTAACGAAGTCCGGCTGATATACTGATAACGGTCAAAAGAGCCAAAATCCTCTTTGGTCAGGATATACCCGAAGGCGTCGTTGGTCAGTCCAAAAAGAAAAGGCTGGCTGGTATTCATTTTCCGTTTTAAATAGTACCCGATATTGGGCAACGCCTCGCCCGGAATGGTCAACACCTGCGCTTTTCCGATATTCAGCAAATTGAGCCGTGTGGAAACCGTTGTGAAGTCCATCTCTTTGAAGCGGTTGCCGGCTACCGGCGAATTTTTGAAGATGTAACGCATCGTTTCATTGTCGACCGGCAATTGGATCATCCGGGACGCACAGTAAAGATCCGGATTTTCGGTAACAGGCGCCTTCCCGATAATCCGGAGCGCCTCATCGGCCAGCAAGTTTCCGATCCGGACACACTCCGCCCAGTCGTTGGCCTCCCGGCCGTTTTCAAGCCGGTTGTCGGCTGTCACCATTCCTCCCTGGGCGCTGTTCAGATAAAGGGCGATGCCGCCAACACGGTTTTCGATCCGGTCGTACAACGGCCCGCAAAAGTCGGGGCTCATGGTTTTACGCGCGGTCCCCAATATTTCAGGATGCGAGGCGTAGTTAACCAGTGTTGCAATAACTTTTCCCTTGTTCGGTTCGGTAGCTGCCACCGCCTGGATCACCCCGCACCGCGGATCGTAGAGTTTCTCGGCATAATAATTATAGGCAATTTTGCCCTGGGCTGCTTCCACAGCTGTTTTGAGCAGAGCCGGCTCCAGTTTTTCCACAGCTTCGTTTACAGCCTCGGCAATCTGCACCACGCACCAATCCAGATATTCCAGGTCGGCGTCGGTATTTCCTTTTTCGTCCGGAAAACCGTAAGCATCCGGGGCGCTGTGCACATGGGTGGCGGCAATCAGCACGTTGGCGGCCGGAACTCCCCTGATCAGCCTGCGCGAACGGTCGCCCAGGTAGGCCGGCCAGCCCAGGTTGTCGATACTCACAATCGCCACCCGCGTCTCATTCTTTTCAAGCACCAGTGCGCGGACAAACAGATCGCCCTGTTTGCCGACGGGCATCACGGGAGTGCCCATCCCCCCGGAAATGGGCAGCAGTTTGTCGGGAGTTATCTTCCGCAAAGCCGCTCCAGCTTTAAACTGGGCAGCCACTTGCATGCCTGCGAGGATAATAAGTCCAGCAATCCACAAACAACGTAGTTTCATAGCCGTTCAATTTTAATAGATAAATATCGGATTGGAATAGAGCCACGGGACCCGTTTCCCGCCAAAAAGGAGGTGAACCTCGACCCGGTAAACTCCTTTACCCGGCTGTTCCCATCGGCAGGCATACTGCGAATCGTCAGAAATATACCCGGTTTGCCCCGAACGGATCAGCCGAAACTGTCCGGGGAAGGGAGAGACCGCCTCCAGGCTGCCCACCTGTTCAACCCGCAGCGAATCGCCCAGAATGCCGCTGATTTCGCCCGCATGGTTGCGGGCATAAAAGAGGAACCCCCGGGCATCGGCCAGACTTTTGAAAGCGGTGTAGAGATGTCCTTTTTTCAGATGTTCGGCCAGCGAGGCCACCGACAAGGTGTCGGCCAACACATAGTTGGTGATATAATTAAACCCTTCCGGATAGGTATCGATCATCCATTTGAAAATCCAACCGTTGGCATCGGGTTCGCCAAACATCCATCGGTTCCAGAAGCTGATTTTTACCGTATCGATCGGCTTGGCATTCGGCCCGACCCATTGCACCCGGCCATCCGGGATCATCCGGGCCCTGAAGTTCTGGTTTTCGTGGGTGTCGACCGCTGAGTAACCAACAATTTTCCGTTGCTGGTTCAGCGAATCCCAGCGGGCCAGAATGGTTGTCTGTTCATCAAACATCTCGCGAAAAGCCCAGCGGCGAAACTTCTTTCCGTTCACCGCAAAATTGATGATATGCGGCCAAAGCGACTCGTCTTTGGTATCGGTGTGGAAATTGTAAATTTCCATTCCCTGGTAGTAAGGATTGGCCCAATTGTGCGGCTCTTCGGTGTGTGCATAGAAAACCAGGCCTCCCCTTTCGGTCAGGTTTTTGGCTACCGTATCTTTATCCGCTTTCCAGTCGATCACCATGGTATCGAGCGGCCACACGGCAAATCCCTGCTTTTCGCTTCCCGGTTCAATCCACACCCCTTCATAAAGTCCTTGGTAGCCGCGCGGGAAAGTATCCAGGTTGCCATGCGGGTGATCGGTCAGAAAAATAAAGTCAATCCCGTTTTGTTGAGCTGCCGGAACCAGGTCGAACAAGGTTCCTTCGCTGTCGTGCGACCAAAAACTGTGAACGTGCATCACCCCGCGGTAGGTATTCAGGCGGGTGATCGCCGGAGGTTCCCTCCTCAGCTGCTGAAAAGCCACAGCTGCTTTTTCCAATCCCGGATAGACCACCCAGCGCCGCCAGAGGGCAGGTGCAAGGGCAATCGCCGCGATCAGCAGCAGCAGCCCCAGAAAAACCAGGAAAGAATATTTAAAGATTCTCACAGACTCCTTTTATAATGACAATCAACGTTACCTCGGCTACACCGTTTTCAACAGCCGGACGTATAACCCGGCCAGAGGTGACCACAGATGGCGGCAATTACAAATATGATCATGTGGCGGGGTATTTACCAATAGAAATTTATCCGTTTTACATGGGAAATAACCCCTGATCGCCCGACCAAACGTCAAACAACCGTTATTTTAAGTCAAAATAGCATCAGCTTCATTGGGGCGATTCCCGTAATTTTACAACAGTAGCCTTTCGGTTGAAAACAAGTTAATTATTAAACAAAGCATATCCTGATCTGAAAAATGACCCATTGTCGCCTGAATAAGCCCGACCGCGGAAAACATCTTCCGCAAAGTGCTTCGTTCCGGCGCAGGCCGGTAACTCTTTCCGGATCAGAAAAATTCAGTTGTCGAAAATTTACAGAAAAATATCATGGCTGAAACCTTGCTTCAAAAACTAAAAAACGGCAGCAATGTGTACGGCACCTGCATCGTCTCCACCTCTCCCATCTGGTCGAAAGCAGTGGCCGGCGCCGGGCTCGATTTTGTTTTTATCGACACCGAGCACATTCCGGTCGACCGCAACGAGATGACCTTCCTGTGCCAGACCTACAAGGCGCTGGGGTTGGATCCAATTGTACGGATTCCCAGTCCCGATCCCTACCTGGCCTGCATGGCCAAAGATGCCGGAGCGGTCGGCGTACTGGCGCCCTATGTGGAAACCGTTGCCCAAATCCGGGAGATGGTTGGCGCCACCAAATATCGCCCGCTGAAAGGCGAACGGCTTCGCCAGCTACTTTCCGGAGAAAGGCCGCCGGAGCCGGAACTGCTGGCTTACCTGGAAAACTACAACGCCGGCAGCCTCTGCCTGGTGAACATCGAAAGTGTGGCTGCTGTCCGCGATCTCGACCTGCTACTTGCGGTCCCCGGACTGGATGCGGTCATCATCGGTCCGCACGACCTGTCGGTCAGCATGGGACTTCCCGAGCAGTACGAACATCCGGAATACCAAAAAACAGTCGGAGACATTATCCGCCGGACCCGTGCTCACGGAGTGGCTGCCGGCATCCATTTTCCGGCTGACCCCGCGCGGCAGATCAGGTATATGAAAGAAGGGGTCAACATGGTGCTGCACAGTTCCGACCTGTTTTTATTCAGCCAGAAACTGGCCGAAGACATGACCCGGATCAAAACAGCAGCCGGCGATCTCTCTCAACTTTCTTTTGAAAATGACCTGGTCGTTTAACCCGGCAGTCAACATTCAACCTCAAAATCGTTCGCAACAGTAGGGGTAGCATGCCGTTTCCGGTAAAGGGTGGATGGAGCAGCTGACGCCAATACGGAGATTGCAGAAAATAACTTTGAAAATTTACACGAATGAAATGAGCATGATTATTCTAAACACAAAATAGTAATGAAAATATTTTCATGCGAATTCCATCTCGTTGCTAAACTGGCTTGAAATAATTCGCTGATTACGAAAATTATAGAAACAAGATTGAAAATTTATACGAATGAAAATATACGGAAAAACCATCGCGCCTTTGGCGCTTCTGCTCCTGCTCCTTTTTCAGGCGGCCGCACAAAAAACAGATCTTTCGAATTATAAAATTCTGTGTGCCGAAAAAAACAACCCGCAGGTACTCAAAGCAGTTGCTGTTCTTCAGGAGGAAATTGGCAAACGCAGCCAGTTGCAGCTTCCGGTCATAAAAAGCTGGCCCAAAAAGTCGGCTGAAAACCTGATTGTTGTCGGCATTGAAAACAACCTGAAATTTCTTCCGGCGGAATACGCGGCCGAACTGGCCCAGCTTCCCGCCACCCGGGCGGAAGGTTTTAAACTGCTTGCGCTGGAGAAGGCAAAAATAATCGTAATTGCCGGCCACGACTCCCGCGGGGTGTTGTATGGCGCGGGTAAATTTTTGCGGATGCTGGAGATGGAGCCCGGCCGGATAAAGGGCATTCCTGCCTTAAAAACCTCCTCGTCGCCGCAATACCCGATCCGCGGGCACCAGCTGGGCTACCGTCCCAAAACCAATGCCTACGATGCCTGGACCGTGGCCCAGTACGACAGCTACATCCGCGACCTGGCCCTGTTTGGCGCCAACAGCATCGAAATAATGCCGCCCCGCACCGACGACGATTTCAGCAGTGTGCACATGAAACTGCCGGCTATCGAAATGATGGTGCACCAATCGCGTATTTGCCGGGAGTATGGCCTCGATGTCTGGATGTGGTATCCCAACCTGGGCAGCGACTACACCTCGCCCGATTCTATCCGGAAGGAGCTGGCCGAACGGGAGCAGATCTTCAGCCTCCTCCCCAAACTCGACGCCCTCTTTGTTCCGGGAGGCGATCCCGGCGACCTCGAGCCGGATGTACTTTTCGACTGGCTGGCCCGGGAGGCGGTCGTACTGAAAAAATATCACCCGAAAGCCAAAATCTGGATCTCCCCGCAAGTATTTAAACCGACTGAAAGTTGGTTCCGGAGATTTTTTGAGCAGATCAATCGCAAACCCGAGTGGTTGGGCGGAGTCGTTTACGGCCCGTGGATCAGAATGCCACTTCCCGAGGTAAAAAAAGAGCTCAGCCCGGATATCCCCATCCGGCTCTACCCCGACATTACCCACAGTCTCAGCTGCCAGTACCCCGTTCCGGACTGGGACATCGCCTATGCCATGACGTTGGGCCGCGAATGTATCAACCCGCGTCCCGAAGACCAAAAATATATCCACAACCTTTACGCCCGGCTGGCACAGGGCAGCATCAGCTATTCCGAAGGCACCAACGACGATGTCAATAAGTTTATCTGGAGCGCGCAGGATTGGGATTCCTCCACGCCGGTGATGGAAACCCTCCGCGAATACGCCCGCTATTTTATGGGTCCGTCTTACGCCGAACCAGTCGCCCAGGGATTGATGGCGCTCGAACGCAACCTGCGCGGCCCGCTGCTCACCAACGACCAGGTGCAGCGCACGCTACAACAATGGCAGGCCATAGAAAAAGAGGCTTCCGGCCAGGTGCTGGGTAATCCGCGGTTTCAGAGCGGACTCATCCGCGCCTACTACGACGCCTACATCCAGCGCCGCCTGATTTATGAAACCCACCTGGAACGACTGGCCCGAAATATCCTTGAAAATGCCTCCACAACAGGCTCCCTGCAGGCAATTGCCCAGGCCCGCAACACCTTGCTCCAGGCACATGAAAAACCTGTTGCCACGGAATTGAGGACCCGCTGTTATGCGCTGGCCGACTCACTTTTCCGCAGTTTCGGGGCACAGCTGACCATACAAAAGCACCACGCCATGCCAGGCCGGGGCAACTTTGTCGACAACATCGACATCCCGCTGAACGACGCCCTCTGGCTGTTGGACCAGCTGGCCCGGATCGAAAAAATGGACGATGAAAACAGTCGCCTGGCTGCTGTCGAAAAGATGCTGCACCGCACCGATCCCGGTCCGGGCGGATTCTACGACAACCTGGGCGCTCCTTCGGCCTGGAAACGAATCCGCACCACCAAAAGCTGGGCCGAGGATCCCGGCAGCCTCGAATCGCCGCGGGTAAGCTTCGGCGTCGGACTCACCGGTGTGGACTGGGTTCACGAGGTGGTGGCCAAAGGTTTTGAAGGACTGACCACCCCGCTGGCCTGGATGAACCAGGTCAACACCCTCTACGACACGCCGCTGGTTGCCGAATACGACAACCTGGATCCCGGATCGGAATATCTCCTCCGGATTGCCTACACCGGACGCTTCCGGTCGAGCATCAAACTGGTGGCCGACGGCGTACTGATTCACAACTACATCCGGATGGGAACCCAACCGATGTATGAATTTGAGCTGCCCCAGGCGATTACCCGCGACGGCAAAGTGACCTTTACCTGGACTTCCGGCAGCGAAGACCAGGGGGGCGGAGAGCGCGGGTCGCAGGTAGCCGAAATCTGGATCATCCGGAAATAACCCCAAAAAGAGCAACATCCGATGAGAGCCATTTTAAAAACAACACCAGCAAAAAGGGCGCTGATAGTTATTTTGGGCCTTCTCTGGGGAGGTAGCCTGCTCGCCCAGGTTACCATCAAACCCGCGCCGAAAAAAGGGTTTGAAAACCGAATCCGCCAGGCAATCGACACCATGCCGGTGGTCGATACGCACGAACACCTGGCAAGCTTCGAAGCCCTGTCGAAAAGTAAAACGCTCGATTTTATGTGGCTCTTCCACCAGTATGCCGACGACGATATCAAATCGGCCGGCATGTCGAAGCCACAATTTGCCACTTTATTGACCGACTCGCTTACCGTTGTCGAAAAATGGAAGATCCTGCAACCTTTCTACGACGCCTCTTTCAACACCGCCTACAACCGCGTGACGCTGCTCTCCGTCGATCGGCTGTTCGGCATCAAACAGTTCGACGACCAGTCGGTGCAGCTGCTTACCGACAAACTCCGGAAGGCTTACCAAACCGACTGGTACCAGACCGTTCTGCGGGAAAAATGCCGCATCGATTTCCTGATCAATGACTCCCGGCCAGCTCCGGGTGATCCGGAATTCTTCCGGTATACCAGCCGGTTCGACTATTTCCAGCTCGATGCGAAGATAAAAATCGAACAACTCGCCCGTCAACAGGAGACCACCATCACCACGCTCGGCGACCTGGAAGAGACCCTGAAACGCGATTTTGAAAAAGCGGTGCAGGCCGGACTGACCACCATAAAAAATTCGTCAGCCTACTACCGCTCGCTTTTTTACGAGGATGTGAGCCGGGAAAAGGCAGAAACGGTTTTCCGGCAGGTGATGGAGAGCAGCACCCCGCTGGCTCCCGAAGTGGCCAAGCCGCTGGCGGACTACCTGATGCACCGGGTTCTCGACCTGGCCCGTCAATACAACAAACCCATCCAGATCCACACCGGTCTGCAGGCCGGCGACGGCAACTACATCGAAAACGCCAATCCGGCGCTGCTGGCCAACCTGTTCCTGAAATACCGCGACGTGCGCTTCGTGCTTTTCCACGGCGGCTATCCGTTTGGCAGCGAGCTGGCCAGTCTGGCCAAAAACTTCCGGAATGTCTACATCGACCTCTGCTGGCTCTACATCATCTCACCCTCCTACAGCGAACGCTACCTCCACGAATGGCTTGAAACCGTGCCGGCCAATAAAATCCTGGCCTTCGGCGGCGATTACGAAAATGTGGAAAACATTTACGGGCACCTGCTTTTTGCCAAAGAGATCCTATCCAATGTGCTGATCGAAAAGGTCCGCAGCAGGTATTTTACCGAAGAAGAGGCCCTGAAAGTTGCCCGGATGCTCCTCCACGACAACGCCGTAAAACTGTTTGAACTGCA
>JARKOX010000112.1 GCA_029975525.1 Prolixibacteraceae bacterium
CGGTTTTTCTCCGTAAAAACGTTCATCTTTTTCCAGTAAAAAGGGTAAATCGAGGATTCGGGCATCGCCGGGCAGGCAAAAGAGGTTCCGGGTGGAATCGAGCAGGCCGGCGCTGACAATCATCTGGTCAAAAACCTGCCACTGCGATTGCATTTTCAGCGTTCCCTTTCCCGAATTTTCCCATGGCAAGCTGAGATTCACCAGCGCCGGACTTCCCGCTGAAAAAGGACTTTCGCCCTGTAATATTTTTCCCAAACTTTGATCGGAAGGCTGGTCGTTGAAATCGCCCATTGCAATAATTGCCGGGGCGTGAAATTGCAACTGCAACTGCTCTATTTCCGCTTTCAAACGTGCGGCGGCCCGGTTCCGCATCGAGCGGGTCTCCATCAGTCCGCCGTAACGCGACGGCCAGTGGTTGACAAACAGATGCACCGTGTCCATCCCCGCCAAGATGCCCGACACGTAAAGGATCTCCCGGGTCCGCGCAACCGTATTTTCTCCTGGAACCGGCAGAAAGCAGCGGTATTCAATCGGTTCGAAAAAATTTTCGCGATAAAGCAGGGCCACATCAATTCCGCGTTCATCGGGCGACTCTTTGTGGATAATTTTATACCCAAATGTTTTCAGCGGAGTCACCATCAGCAATTTTTCGAGGACCTGCCGGTTTTCCACCTCACACAACCCGATCAGCGCCGGAGGTTCCCAACTGCCGGTATTCAGGATTACTTTCGAAATATTAACCAGCTTTTGATACAACCGGGAGTTGGTCCAGCGCCGGTCGCCTTCCGGAAGGAATTCATTGTCGAGGGTTTCCGGATCATCTTCGGCATCAAAAAGATTTTCGACGTTGTAAAACATGACCGAAGCAACCGGTTGCGGCTGTGCTCCTGCCGGAGCCAACTGAAAAACAATAAGAAATAAGAGGAGAAAGGGGCTGATTCGGATCATTCTTTTTTCTTTTCCACCCGTTCAAAAGCGCCCAGGTCAGGGCCTTTATCTGCCGTGCGGTCTTTCCCGTTGAAATCGTAAGGAAACAAGCGGGAGTAAGTTTCGCTGCCGACATCTTTGGCAGGTGAAAGCGTATCGAGGGCGTAATTGAACTTTACGGCCGGATCGATAAACTTGGGATCGTACTGTTTCCCCTTGAAGACGCTGACATAATGGCTGCGGTCGGAAATATTAAAAGTATCGGGAACCTGGAGGATACAGTGATCGAAAAAATAGTTGAATGCTTTGTCCTGAGTTTTTCCCAACTCCAGCTCGGCTGTGTTGTTGCCAAAAATGATACAGTTCCCGAAGTGGGCCTTGTTGAGGTCGCCCACATATTTCACCTCGGTCCCGTCGGCTTTTGAAACAATCAGGGTATTCGATAAAACCAGTGAAGCGGTTTTACGGGGTTTCCGCGAATAACTTCCCCAGTAATTGGCAATGGTGGTGTGATAGAACTCATATTCTCCTCCAACCAGAAGAGCAGCGGCATAGAAGCCGCAGTTGGCGACCAGAGAATTATAAGCCGTCACTTTTGATTTGAGCGCAAATATTCCGGCATAGGCCATGTTTTCAATCTTGGTATTGGCCAGCGTGACGGAGGCAAAACCATCGTGTTCGAT
>JARKOX010000131.1 GCA_029975525.1 Prolixibacteraceae bacterium
ATCCGGAACATAGTCTTCATCGCTGTCGGGATCGAGGAAGTCGGGAATCCCGTCGCCATCGGTGTCGGCGGGTTGCCAGCCGGGGGCTCCGAAAACGGCCTGGTAGTTGTCGTCGAAGCCGTCCTGCTCGCGATCGGTGCGCGAGGGAGAGATAAAGGTGCCCTCCTCCTGTGCTTCAATGTTGTCGGGAATTCCATCTCCGTCCGAATCAATATCCAGCGAATTGGGAAGACCGTCGTTGTCCGGGTCGTCGGTCTCTCCTTCCACCGTGTCGGGAATCCCGTCGTTGTCGTCATCCAGGTCGAGGTAGTCGGGCACGCCGTCACGGTCGGTATCTTTCACCACCTGCAGAACTACCCCGGTCGTGTCGCAAAGCGAAAGCTGGTCACACATCCGGTATTGAAAGCTGTCGAAACCCAGGAAACCATGCTGGGGCGCATAATCAAAGCTGCCATCCGGGCGCAGGGTGAGTTTTCCGTTTTGCGGGAGATTGCCGGGTAACGCTGCCCAGGTTCCCCCTCCTCCGTTAAAATCAATGTCGTTACCGGAGACCGCGCCGGTAAAAATGGTTCGTTCGGTAACGATAAAGGTGTCGCGCCGGGCAACCGGCCCCTGTTTGGGGGGAAGAACAACCAGAAATACGGTGGCCGCTGCACAAACCGCCGGGGTTTGATTGTCGCAAATTTCATAAACCAGGTGATCGATTCCGGCAAAGCCTGGCGAGGGGGTGTAGGTCAGGCTGCCTCCGGCGGAGAGCGTGGCCCTGCCGGCCGAGGGAGCTTTTAACATCCGTGCCGGATTACCGGTTATCCCGATGTCGTTTGCCGTGACGTCGCCTGAAAACGGCTGGTCCTGCCCCAACCAGAAAACATCATCGGTCAGCATGGGGGCGCTGTATCCGGTTATCCTGATTTTTACCAGCCCGGTGTCACAGACTGCCCCGTCGCAAACCACGTAAAGAAAACTGTCTACGCCGGTAAAACCGGGAGAAGGAGTGTAGCTGATCTCCCGCTGGTTTTCGAGGTTTGCATTTCCCGCGACCGGCAACGAGGCCAGACGGGTAAGCGTGAGCTGTGACTGTCCGTCAAAATCGAGGTCGTTCTCCAGCACACGCAAATATGTTTTGGGTTGGTTCGGATTCAGCAGCAGCAGATCGGGAAAGGCGACCGGCGGGTTATTTCCGGAGAAATTTTTGGTCAGCATCCGGACATAGACGTTTTCAGCCGCGCAGGAGTCTTTGTCGTCGCAGATGCGGTAAGAAAAGCAGTCTTTCCCGGAGAAGGACGGCGAACGATATCCAACCGTTCCGCCCGTTGTGGCGAATGCGGTTCCCCGGGTGGGCGGGATGAGAATGGTAACGGGAGCGGAGAAGCCGAGCCCGGCAGGGTGAAAATCATTCACAGTAACATCGGCGCTGTAGGTTGAGCCGGTCAGCACCGGCAGGAGGTCGCCTTTCGCAACCGGCGGGGGAGTGGCCGTTATTTTGACGACCGAGATCACCAGCCAGGCGCTGTCGCACTGCCAGGTATCGCAAATGCGGTAGCGGAAGGTGTCCTGTCCCGTAAAACCTGGTGGAGGCGTGTAAACAAAGGTGGTGTCGGTTGTAAAAAGAATTTTTCCAAACGTCGTTCCGCCCGGGATGAGGTTCAGTTTCAGCGGATCGTTTTCCGGGTCAACGCCAGCCAGGGAGATGGTCGCCGGGAGAGGCTCCTCCTGTCGGGTCGTGAACTCCAGGTCGCGGGCCCGGGGCGGCAGGTTGTCGAGCCGGATCTGGATGCGAATGGTTGCGGTGTCTTTCAGTCCGTGGATGTCGGTGATATAATATTGTAGTGAATCTTTTCCGTAGAAACCAGGGTTGGGAATGTAGGTCAGCTGTCCCGGAGCCCCCGGGGTTATCTTTCCGTTAAACGGGCCTTTGCCGGCGAGGAGGCTGAGTTGCAGTGTGCCGGCAAGGTCGCAGTCCGAATCGTTTTGTAGCGGGGAGATGTTCAGTGGTTGGCTGGTGCTGGTCGTCCCCACATCGTCCACGGCAAGGGGCGGGCTGAGGACGGTAATCGGCTGTTCGCATCTGGTCAGGTTGCCACCCTGGTCGGTAATGAGCCAGGTGAGGGTGGTCACGCCGGCCGGATAGACCCCGCTGGCATCGTTGGTGCCGGTCCGGTTGTTGATGACGGTAACCGGTCCGCAAATGTCTTTGGCTGAAAGGGTAGAGATGGGAAGGTAACCGGAGCAGGTGCCGTTGGACAAGGTAAAAGTCGCCGGAGCGGGACAGTTCACCACCGGCTCTTCCACGTCCAGGATGGTAACCAGAAAGCTCACCTGTTGTTGGGATCCGTCGGGAAGGCGGTATTCGAAGATGTTTCGGGTGAGGCCAACCGGAAAGTCGGATCCCGACGGAAGGCCGGCAATCTGTTTCATGCTGTCGCGAAGCGATTGGCAGGTAGAGAAGAAGGGGGTGGTGTAGGTGATTTTTTTGGTGCATTTCTGAGGCTCTGCATTTTCGGTTATGTCGGCCGGCACCACCGGAATGCGTTTGAAGGTGTCGCGAACTTCCACCTGAAAACTGCAGGAGGCAATTACCTGGTTTCCTTCAAAAGCACGGTACGAAACCGCGTTTTTTCCCGGAGGCAGGTTGGTTTTGTCGGGAAAGGCCTGCAACGGCTCGCGGCAGTTGAAGTCGGCAATTACAGAGTAGTTGGGTAGCCGCGCTTCACAGCGGTCAATTTTGCTGTAGATAACCGTGTCTTTGGGGCAGGTGATTCGGGGCGTTTCATTGTTTAAAATGTAGAGGTCAAACGTGCAGGAGCTGATGTTATCGCTTTTGTCGATGGCATCGTACCGGATGGTGGTTTTCCCCACCGGGTAGGGATCGGTTCTCGCTTTAAAGTCGCTGCGGTAGGGAGTTATCGAATTGACGCCACAAGAGTCAGAGTAGCTTGCAACGGGCAGGGTGTAAAGGGTTTCGCACTTGTCCGGGTCGATGGTGTGGTAAACGTCTCCCGGGCAGGTAATCCGGGGTTTTATCGTGTCAATGGTGAGAATGGCCATGTTGGTGGTGTCGAAACACACCCCGTCGAAACTGATGACTGCGCGGTAGCGGTTTCTGTCGTCGGTTTTTTTATTGACCGTATTGATGGTGTAGGAGTCGGAGGTGCCTGGCGTACCGATATTTAACCAAACGCTTCCTTTGGGCGGCAGGTATTGCCACTGGTTGGTCCCGTTTTGGTTGTCTTTGAAGGTAAATGTGACGGATGAACCGTGGCAAACGTACGCATTGTCGGGTTGTTTGGTGATTCGAATGCCAGGGACTACTTTCAGGAAAGTTTGCAGGTTGATATTTTGTTCTTCGCCGGTAGCGCTGTTTTTATAATAGACCAGTTTTACGGGAATATTACTGCCGGTGAAGTACATTTCGGTGTTGCTGAACACAGCCAGGGTCGTTCCTCCGGCAATTGCCGTAACATTTTTGGTCAGACGGATGGTGTCGGTGCCCGAAATAAACTGGAACCGCAGTTCGTTTTTTCCGGCAGGGAGATTGAAAACCCCAATTTTCACCGAATCGCCTTCGCAGATTTTGGAAGGAATCGCGAGGATGCCTGCTGGCGGATCAGCCCAAACGACGTTAAAACTGGCTGCAAAAAACAGGGATATGAAAAAAAAGAGACAGGCTTTGCAAGCCCCAGGTAATCTTTTTTTCTGAACCCGAACCCCCATACGTAATTGCATTTTTTGAAATCTGCGGGTAACCCGGATTATCCGTATTACCGCTAATCCGGTGTAAATCTAAGAAAAAGAGTGAAAGTCCGCGAGTTTCTGCAATACGAAAAAGGGGGAGTGTTTATATTTTTTCCAGCAAAACTACATTTTCCACGTGGTGGGTGTGCGGAAACATGTCGACAGGCTGAACTTTCCGGACTTGATAGGAGACCGACAGCAGGGCCAGGTCGCGGGCCTGGGTAGCCGGGTTGCAACTTACGTACACGATCCGTTCCGGGGAGGTGTGCAGAATCGCTTTTATCACCTCTTCGTGCATGCCGGCGCGGGGCGGATCGGTGATAACCACTTCCGGAGCGCCGTGCCGTTCAAAAAACGCAGGCGTCAGCAGCTCCTTGATATCGCCGGCAAAAAACAGGGCATTGCCGATGTTGTTGACTGCGGCGTTGATCCGGGCATCTTCTATCGCTTCCGGCACATATTCAATCCCGATAACTTTGCGGCAGTGCCGGGCGACAAAGTTGGCAATGGTTCCGGTTCCGGTGTAAAGGTCGTAAACCGTTTCGTGGCCGCTGAGCCCGGCAAACTCACGGGCAA
Organism: Prolixibacteraceae bacterium; assembly: GCA_029975525.1. GTDB lineage: Bacteria > Bacteroidota > Bacteroidia > Bacteroidales > Prolixibacteraceae > UBA1413. The sequence goes on from JARKOX010000131.1 coordinate 4,312, forward strand.
CCTGGTAAAGCTGGTGGGCCTGCTGCGAATTGGTCTGGTAAAAACTTTTTGGTCCGATTTTGAACCGCAATCCTTCCATCTCCTCCCAAATGTGGTCGTTGCCGGCAAACAGTTTTACCTCCTGGTCGGTGATGGTGTCGTTTCCTTTGGAATTGACCACATACATCAGCGAGGTTATCTCCGGAAAAGCCTTTTGCAGGGCAGCGAGCAGCGCTTCGCGCCGAAGCTGGTCTTCATAATAGAAGGTGACAATAACCATTACTTCGCCGGTGGAAGTGGTCCGGATGATAAGCGTGCGCAAAAAACCTTCCTGGTTGCGGATGTCAAAAAAAGGAAGCAGCTCTTCGCAGGCGTAGTGGTAAAGAAAATTTCTGATCTGGTTCGATGGGTCGGGCTGCAACCAGCATTTGTCGATAGGGATCACCTTGTCGAACAGTCCGGGGACGTGAAAGCCCAGCGCGTTTTTTTGCGGAATCTCCTTTTGGGAAAGGATCTCCTCTTCGGTCAGCCATCGGCTGTTGGAGAAGGTAAATTCCAGTTTGTTCCGGTAAAAAGTGGTCTGCTCCGATCCCAATACGGGATTTACGGGCGGTATTTCCAGTTTTCCGATTCGGCGAAGCTGGTCCTCAACCTGTTTGTGTTTAAAGGTGAGTTGCTGTTCGTAAGGGATAAACTGCCACTTGCAACCCCCGCAAATTCCGAAGTGTTTGCAAAACGGGGCAACCCGCTGTTCGGCATAGTGGTGGAATTTTACGATTTTTGCCTCTTCGTAATTTTTCCGGACTTTAATTACTTGCAGGTCTACCACATCGCCGGGCGCTGCCAGGGTGGTAAAAACTACCTTTTCGCCAATTTTTGCCAGCGATTTGCCTTCAGCCCCCACATCGGTGATGGTTACTTTTTCGTAGAATGATTTTTTTCGGTTTCTGCCCACTTTTTTTGGTGTAAAGATAGTTTTTTGATATTAAATTTGTTTGCGGATTGTGGAGGGCCAGATGCCAAATTGACCCGTTCTTTCCCAGTCTGGGAACATAGGTCGGAAGAGCAAAAGAGTAGTTGGTTGGTTGTCAAAGCTTTATTTTTGTGGCATAATATTCGTTTATTCCTGATTATATATATGGATTGCAAAATTTCAAGAAAATATACAATAGGGGAAAGCAACTTCTGTATTTATATGATTGGTTTTGTGTTTAGGGGTTTGTAAATCATCAATCATCTTCAAAAAAGCGTCCATACTGCTTTCCCCTTTCTTCTTTTTTTTAGGACTGCCTGGTTTACCGGGCTTTTTTTGGATCAATTGAAAAAGTAGGTGGATTAAAAAAATAGCTGAATCTGTGCTTTTGTTATTTTAGACAGGACATGGATTCAAAAAAAGAGCCATACGAGCAACTTTTACGAGCGCTTCTTCCGGCGGAGGTGTGTGATTATTTTGTGATTACTTTCGTCCCGACAGGCGCAAAGGCCCTTGATGGGTATCTGGATGAGAGCAACCGTCCTCCGGTTGCGTATA
>JARKOX010000141.1 GCA_029975525.1 Prolixibacteraceae bacterium
AACATATTCAGCACGTCGCGGCCCGCCGCATATTGCTGGACCAGCCGCCGGTTTTCGCGCTGGTCGATAAAAAAGCCGGTTTTCTGTCCCGCTTCCCAGTCAACCTGAAAACGCAGCCCGTATTCCGACACCACGGTTTGCTGCGCCTCCCCCAACAGGTAACCGTCGCACGGCGAGATGCCGGCCTTGAACGGAAGCGTTTTTTCACTTTTGTCGTACACAGCCAGCAGCCGTTCGCCCAGAATCTCCTTCAGCGCGGCAGCCAGCTCCCGGCGGATACGGTACATCCCCAGCGAGTGCATCTGCATCACGGCCACTCCGTTGTAAAAATCGATAATCAGCCCCGGAAAACCGTCCCCCTCGCCGTTTACCAGCCGGAAGACATTGGTTTCGGGATTATTGGCCAGCCCCAGCGAATGGCGCAGGTTCCAGGCTTTTTGCAACTGCTCTTTCCAGAAAACAAAATCAGGCACTACCGGCCGAAACGAGAAGAGCCGAACCATAATCGAGCCCACCTGGTAGTGCCCCAGCGCCAGAAAATCGCCGCGGTGGGAAATCACCTCCACCACATCGCCTTCGGCCAGCGGACCTTCGGCTCTTTTGACGGCGCCCGAAAACACCCACGGATGAAACCGGAGCAGGGACTGCTCTTTACCCGATTTCAGGATTATTTTTGTGTACTGTTGTTCCATTGTTGATCATTTCAAACATGTTTTCGTAAATTTTCAGCGACACCCAGGCGTCGGTTGCGGCGTAAAGCATCTGTGCTTCCGTAAGCTGATCGGCTTCCCAGTTTGAAAGCTGTTGCGATTTGGAGATCCGGAAGCCCAACACGAGGGCGCTCATTTTCTTCAGGCTAAAATGCTGAAGTCCCAGCTCACGGGCGTAATCCTGCAATTCAATAAAACCGCCCGGCCGGAAAAACTGCAGCTCCTGCAAAGCCTTCAGGTCGTCGCGAATGGCCACACCGGGTTTGAGCACCGCCGGATCGGAAAAAAAACGGCGCAGCTCGGCCGGCAGACCGGTTTGCTGCACCCGGAACAAAAAAGCCATTTCGTCGGTGGCCAGTTGCAGCAAGGCCACTTTGTGTACCTGTCCTTTTTTAAAAGAGGGTTTGGTTTCGGTGTCGAAGCCCACCACCGGAAACTGCCGGAGGTAGTCGACGGCATCTTTTACCTGTCTGGCCGAATCGATCAGCTTCATTTCTCCGGGAAATTGCCGGAGTGGCAATTCTGCCAATTCTTCTTTTGAGATGCTTTCCTTAAACATGCTTAAATAATTTCGTCCTCATCCTGCTGACCAAAAAAACGGTCAACCCAGTTGGAGGATTTGTCGTCACCACGCTGCGGTTTGGCACTCCCGGAGGCTGACTCGTCCCATTCGATGCCGGCAAAGGCCAGCTGGTGAACCGCCCGCAGCACATTAACCAACCGCTGCCCCCAAAAATCACGGAAATGGCCGGAACATTCGGCCAGGGCATCGTTCATCACCTCTTCGTTTCCCAGACGGTAGGAGGTGATAAAATCTTTCAGGTCCTGGTAAATGTCCAGGATACTCTCGGAAATGCTGGCCGTAACCGTTTCGCTTCCGAACTGAATCTCGGGATCAAAAACTTCAGGATAGGCATCGTACTCCCCGAGTTTCTGCAACCACTTTTGCTGCAGCAGATTGTAATCGAGTTCGGTAACATATTTCTCCAGTTCGTCGTCGAGAATCCGCTCGGCCGGCGGCAGCAGGGAAGCTTTAAAATAGAGCAGCGGCAGCAACCTGCGGCTCATTTCGATGAGTTGCGGAGCCGTCATTTGTCCGGCACCCTCCACCAGGTTGCAAAACTCGTTGGCTACGGCAGTAAACTCTACCACATTTTTCGAAAAAACCAGTTGATTCAGATGCTCTTCGTTCATATTCCGAGAAAAATTATGCTGCAAAAGTAACAAGAAAAATGAGTTATCGGGGCAGAACTCTCCGGTTCAAAAAGGGAAGAAAGTGCCGTCCGACGGATGAGAAGCGCTCCGCAACTGCCTCAGCAGGGTAAAAAAACGGGATAACGGTCAGCTTTTCCACTCCAGCCGGTTATCGATCCGGAAGACCACTTTTTCATTGTCGATCAGCCAGCGCAAAACATTGCGAAAACGGTCGTCGGCAGGCCCCAGTTTAAAGAGCAGCTCTTCCTGAAACTGCGGTGTTTCCAGCTCTTTACGGATAAGGGCAGCCGTTTGGTCAAACTCAAATTTACTCAGGTCAAGCTGGTTTCGCTCCAGACAAATATCACAGTGGCCGCAACGCGGCGCCTCTTTCTCCCCGAAATACTCCAGCAGGATCTGGCTCCGGCATTTGGCCGTGGAGGTGGCATAACGGATCACCGCTTCGATGCGCGCCAGAAAATCGGCTTTGCGGTCGTCGTAGTTCTCTTTTGAAATGACCAGCTTTTCAATCGGCACCCGGTCGCGGGTAAAAACAAGATAGGGAGTCTGTTTCCGCGGGATATAATCGATAATCCTGCTTGACCGGAGCCGCTTCAGGTAGTTGTAAATCACTTCGCCGGTTGTGTCGGCGCGGCGGGCCAGCAACGCTTCGTCGATGACCACATACCCGGTAAACAGGCCGGTGTAGGAACGCAGCAACAGCTTGATGAAGCCGTCGAACGCCTCGTTGGCCACCTGGAATTTGTACAGTTCATCGCGGCTGACGGTAAAGTAGACGCGCGACGGGGAGTCAACCTCTTCGGTAAATTCGAGGTACCCCTGCCGTTGTAAAATTTTCAGGCTGTGAAAAACCGTTGAAAGCTGAAACTTGAAGGTTTCGGCAAAAACTGCCACCGGAAAGTCAAAAACACGATTTTTTCCAAAACCTTCGGCCACCTGCAGAAAATTGGCCACGGCTTCATAAACCCTTTTGATAACCGATGTTTCCGGAAAAACGACCGAAAGCTGTTTTTTCAGCCTCACTTTGTCGGCATTGTTAAAGAGCAGCACCGCGGCCGATTTTTTCCCGTCGCGGCCGGCCCGGCCCGCTTCCTGAAAATAGGCTTCCAGCGAGTCGGGCGGATCGAGGTGGATCACAAAACGTACGTCGGGCTTGTCGATCCCCATTCCGAAGGCGTTGGTGGCTACAATAACCCGGGTCTTTCCGTTTTTCCAGTCGTCCTGTTTGCGGCTGCGGCTTTCGCCGCTCAGTCCGGCGTGGTAATGATCGGCCGAGATCTGGTTTTTCAGGAGCAGCTCCTTCACCTCACGGGTTCCGCGGCGGCTCCGCAAATAAACGATACCGCTGCCTTTGGCTTTCAAAAGGGTTTTGACCAGATACCCCAGCTTGTCCTCCTTCTGGCGAACCATGTAAACCAGGTTTTCACGGGCAAACGACATGGAGAGCACATGGGGTTCGCGAAACTGCAGCTTCTCCTGGATATCTTTTACCACAGGCGGGGTAGCCGTAGCGGTGAGCGCCAGCACCGGCACTTCGGGAAACAGCGGCCGCAACTGCGCAATCTCCAGGTAGCTCGGTCTGAAATCGTATCCCCATTGCGAAATGCAGTGCGCTTCATCAACCGTGATCAGGTTGAGCTTCATCGTCCGGAGCCGCTCCAGAAACCGGTCGGAAGTGAGGCGCTCGGGCGAAACGTAAAGAAACTTGTAGTCGCCCCACACGGCGCTGTCCAACACCGTTTTGATCTCCAGACCCGACATGCCGCTGTGGATACACAACGCTTTGATCCCGCGGCGGTTCAGGTTCTCCACCTGGTCTTTCATCAGGGCGATAAGCGGGGTGACCACCAGGCACATCCCCTCTGCCGAAAGCGAAAAAACCTGAAAGATCACCGATTTGCCGCCGCCGGTCGGCAACAGCCCAAGGGTATCTTTCCCGGCAGCCACCGATTCGATAATTTCGAGCTGCATGGTCCGAAAACCGGAATACCCCCAGTATTTCTGCAATATCTTCAAGTACTCTTTCACCGGACACAAAATAAGAAAAAGCGCGCCAGCTTTAACAATTTTTAAATTCGAAAACCACTGCGGCAGCAAAATAAGTACGAGGGTGTACGTGATTTTTTGTACTTTTGCGCATTGCTAAAATTAAAAAAAACAGGCCAATGTCGTTTCTTTCAGAAAAAGTGATTTCCGAAGGTTTGACTTTCGACGATGTATTGTTAATTCCTTCCTATTCAGAAGTTTTGCCCCGAGAAGTTGACCTACGGTCGCAGTTTACCCGGTCAATCGAACTGAACACGCCGGTCGTTTCGGCAGCCATGGACACCGTCACCGAGTACAAAATGGCCATCGCCATTGCGCGAGAAGGCGGAATCGGGGTGATTCATAAAAACATGGGAATTGACGAACAGGCCAAGCAGATTACCTCTGTAAAACGGGCTGAAAACGGGATGATCTACGACCCCATCACCATCAGCCGCGGAAAAAAGGTTGCCGACGCCCTGGAGTTGATGTCCACGTTTAAAATTGGCGGTATCCCGGTAATTGATTCCAACGGACTTTTGGTAGGGATTGTCACCAACCGCGACCTCCGTTTTGAAAAACGGATGGACCGCCCCATCGAAGAGGTGATGACCAGCAAAAACCTGGTTACCACCACCGAATCGACCGATCTGGAAAAAGCCTCGGAGATCCTCCAGAACCACAAAATTGAAAAACTGCCCGTAGTTGACAAAAACGGCAAACTCATCGGGCTGGTCACCTATAAAGATATTACCAAGGCCAAAGACAAACCACTGGCCTGCAAAGACAGCAAAGGCCGGCTGCGCGTAGCAGCGGCCGTAGGTATTGCCGGCGATACCATGGAGCGCATCGACGAGCTGGTAAAAGCTCAGGTCGATGCCATTATTATTGACACCGCGCACGGCCACTCCAAAGGAGTACTCGACATGCTGCGCCGGGCAAAAGCCAAATATCCGGAAAAAGATTTTGTGGTCGGAAACATCGGGACTGCCGAAGCAGCTACCGACCTGGTGCTGGCCGGCGCCGACGCCGTAAAAGTCGGTATCGGACCCGGTTCGATCTGTACCACCCGGGTAATTGCCGGCGTCGGAATTCCGCAGCTGTCGGCCATCTACAACGTTTCCAAGGCCATCCGCGACTCCGGCGTGCCGATCATTGCCGATGGCGGCATCCGCTATTCGGGTGATATTGTCAAAGCGCTGGCTGCCGGTGCCAACTCAATCATGGCCGGCGGACTGTTTGCCGGCGTTGAAGAATCGCCTGGCGAAACCATCCTCTACCAGGGGCGCAAATTCAAATCGTACCGCGGAATGGGCTCCATTGAAGCCATGCAGAAAGGATCGAAAGACCGCTATTTCCAGGACATGGAAGAAGATATCAAAAAGCTGGTCCCGGAAGGAATTGCCGCCCGCGTGCCGTTCAAAGGCAGCCTTTACGAAGTGCTTTACCAGCTGATCGGGGGATTGCGGGCCGGAATGGGTTACTGCGGCGCTAAAAATATTGAAGCCCTGCAGCAGGCCAAATTCACCCGTATCACACCGGCCGGCGTTCAGGAAAGCCACCCGCACGACGTGGCAATCACCCGCGAAGCGCCCAACTACAGCAGCAGGCAGCAATAATTCCGATTTTTTTGGTTCCTTGATAAACGAACTTTTTACGAAAAACCCGGGATGAAAAAACTAACGGTAACAGCATTGGTCTGGCTGGGGATACTCTTCTCCTCGGCTGCTCAGCAAAAAGACAAGGTGTTGGTTACCATTGGCGGCCAGCCGGTAGGGCTGGAAGAATTCATCCGGATTTATCGCAAAAACAACGAAAACCTGCAAAATCCGGAAGATAAAAAGTCGCCACAGGCCTATCTTGACCTCTTTGTCAACTTCAAGCTGAAAGTGCGTGAAGCAGAGCAACTGGGGCTGGACACGACACAGGCGTTCCGGAATGAGCTGGCCGGCTACCGGCGCGAACTGGCGGCGCCCTACCTCACCGATATCCAGCTCAACGAACAGCTGGTGCAGGAGACCTACCGGCGCATGACCCGCGAGGTAAATGCCAGCCACATCCTGGTTGCGCTTCCCGAAAATCCGTCGCCTGCCGACACGCTGGCGGCCTATCAGCGGGCAGCCGAAATCCGCCGGCAGGTGCTCAGCGGCGTCGATTTCAACCAGGCGGCAGAAAAGTGGTCGCAAGACCCGTCGGCAAAAAACAACCGCGGAAACCTGGGCTGGTTTACCGTCTTCCAGATGGTTTATCCTTTTGAAGAAGCGGCCTACACCACGCCGGTCGGGGAAGTTTCGCTACCGGTACGTTCTGCTTTCGGCTACCACCTGGTGAAGGTCAACGGCGTGCGCGAAGCCCGGGGCGAAATCAAAGTGGCCCACCTTATGAAAGCTTTTCCGCAGAATGCCACACCGGCACAGAAAGCAGCCGCCCACCGGAGCGCCGACAGCATTTATGCCCTGCTGCAAAACGGGGCCAACTTTGCAGAGCTGGCCCGCACCTTGTCTGACGACCAGCGCAGTGCAGCCTCGGGCGGCGAAATGCCCTGGTTTAGCGCGGCGGTCATGATCCCGCAATTTGCCGAACCAGCATTTGCCCTCAAACAAAATGGCGACATTGCCCCGCCATTCGAAACCAACTTTGGCTTTCACCTCCTCAAACGGCTCGATTACCGCCCGGTTCCTGCTTTTGCGGAAGCAAAACCGCTGCTGGAAGAGAAGATCCGGCGCGACCCGGAAAGAAGTAATCACAGCCGCGAACGGTTTATCGAAAAACTGAAAAACGAATACGACTTCCGTCCAAATCTGGCGGCAACCGAAACTTTTCTCAACCAGGCACAAAACCATCTCCGCGAAAGACACTTCGAAATTCCGGCCGACTTCACCGGCCATGAAACACTTTTTACGCTGGCTGGCCAAAATTTTACGACCCGCCAGTTTGCCGGTTTTTTACAAAAAGAGATTTTCGAAGCTAACCTGCCGGCCGACCAGCAGCTCCGGGAAAAACTCACCCGCTGGGAAGAGCAGAGCATCATCGGATACGAGGAGCAGCAACTCGAACGGAAACATTCCGATTTCAAATACCTGCTGCAGGAATATCACGACGGACTGCTGCTGTTTGCCATTTCGGAACAGAAGATCTGGCAGCCGGCTGCTGCCGACAGTGCCGGGCTGCTCCAATTCTACCAGAAAAACAAGGGAAAATATCGCTGGGATGAACGTTTTAAAGGGCTGGTTGTAAAATGTGCCGATCCGGAAACCCGCAACCAGGTTGATCAGTACTTCGAGGCCGGGATTCCGGTGAACGAAATCCTGGACATGGTAAACCAATCGCAGCCGCGGGTGGAGATTACCCCGGGAGCCTGGGAGAAAGGCGAAGATCCGGTGGTCGATTATTATGTCTGGAACGGTCCCAAACCGGAAGGGCTGGATGAAGTACTGCACTTTATACGGGGCGACCTGGCCAAAAACGAACCCAAAACCCTGGAGGAAGCGCGGGGATTTTACATCGCCGACTACCAGAAACACCTGGAAGACACCTGGGTGGAACGGTTGCGCAAAAAATTCCCGGTGAAGGTGAATCATAAACTGCTAAAAACCATCGGCAATGGGTAAACCGGTCATTCGATACTGTGTGATTGTTGTGGCAGCGTTGCTTTTTGCCTGCAATCCGGGCAGCGACCCTGACAAAATTCCGCTGGCCAAAGTAGGTGAAAAGGTCCTTTTCCTCTCGGAGGTAAAAGGGGTCATTCCGAACGGCATCTCATCCGAAGACAGCGCCCTGCTGGCCGAAGATTACATCAAAAAGTGGGTCCGCAGCGAGCTGCTGATCCGCAAAGCCGAAGAGAACCTCACCCCGCAGCAAAAAGATGTGTCGAAAGAGCTGGCTGAATACCGCAACTCGCTGATCATCTACCGCTACAAAAAAGACCTGATGCTCCAGAAGATGGACACGGTGGTCACCGCATCGGAGATGGAGACATTTTACCAGGAGAACAAAGCCAACTTCAACCTGAACCAAAATATTGTCAAAGCCATTTTTGTAAAAATCCCCGCCGAAGTGGCCCATCCCGAGCAGGTAAAAGGGTTGTGCGACCAAATTACCGCTCAAACGATCACCGAATTGCAGGAATATTGTTTAAAATTCGCCGCAAATTACCATATTGGTATCGACAATTGGGTGGACATTGGGGTAATCCTGAAAAACCTCCCCGTTGAAGTTGAAGACGAGCAACAGTTTCTGACACGGCACCACTCGTTCGAGATGCGGGATTCAGGGTTCTACTACCTGCTCCACATCGTCGACTACCGCCTGATCAACAGTCCGGCGCCACTGGAATACGTGTCTGAAAATATAAAGAGCCTGATCCTGAATAAACGAAAAATCGACTTCCTGAAAAAAGTGGAAGACGATGTGTACACCGAAGGGCTCAAAAACAACAAGTTTAAAACGTTTAACTATGATAACAAGTAATATGAAGTTAAAACTGACCGCACTTCTTCTGACCGGCATACTGGCTTTGACGGCCACAGGCCTGAAAGCACAGGACAAAGTGATTGACCAGATTGTGGCCATTGTGGGCGGAAACATCATTCTCAAATCGGAAATCGAAGATATGTTTATCCAGCAGCAAGCCCAGGGAATTACTTCGGAAGGCGACATGAAATGCGAAATCCTGGAAGACTTCCTGGTGGACAAACTCCTGGTGGCCGAAGCGCTGCTCGACACCAACATTGTGGTCACCGACAACCAGATCAACCAGAACCTGGACGGACGGCTCCAGATGTTTATCAATCACTTCGGTTCGGAAAAAGAGGTTGAAAATTATTTCAAAAAGCCAATTCCCCAGCTGAAAGCCGACTTGCAGGAGGTGATCAAAAACCAGCTGCTGAGTTCGCAGATGCAAAACAAAATCGTGCAGGACGTCACCGTCACCCCTTCGGAGGTGCGCTACCACTTCCGGAACCTGAAAGACGAAGAGATACCAACCATTCCGCAGCAGTACGAATACCTGCAGATCACCATCCAGCCGGCCATCGACCTGGAAGAGGACAACCGCGTGAAAGCCCAGCTGCGCGACCTGAAAAGGCGCATCGAGGAGGAAGGGGCCAGCTTTGCCACCCTGGCGGTGATGTATTCCGAAGCTCCCGAATCGCGGCAGGGCGGAGAGATCGGCTATCTTGGCCGCGCCCAGCTCGACCCGGCCTATGCCGCCGCTGCTTTCAACCTGAAAGGCGACAAAGTATCGAATGTCGTTAAAAGCGACTTCGGCTACCATATCATCCAGCTGATCGACCGCAAAGGCGAAAAAATCAACACCCGCCACATTCTGATGAGGCCCAAAGTTTCGCCCGAAGCGCTGGAGGCAGCTTCGCTGCGGTTAGACAGCCTGGCCAACATGATCCGCAAAAACGATATCTCTTTCGAAAATGCCGCCATGATGTTTTCGCACGACAAAACTACCCGCAACAACGGCGGACTGGTGATCAATCCCAACACCATGTCGTCGCGGTTTAGTGTCGAAGAGCTGGATCCCGACATCAGCAAGGTGATCACCCGGATGAAGATCAACGAAATTTCCGATCCGTTTCAAACCACCGATGAGACGACCAAACAAACCGTTTTTAAAATCATCAAGCTGATCAGCAAAACCGACGGGCACAAAGCCAACCTGCAATCAGATTACCAGCAGCTGGCCCAAATGTACCTGGAAAAGAAAAAACAGGAAGTTCTGGAAGAATGGATTGCCAAACAGCAGGCCAAAACCTACATCCGTATCGACAATACGTATGCAAACTGTAACTTCCGGTTCAAAAACTGGATTAAATAAGGCTGATTTTCCGGCAAAACCAGTGGGAAGGCTGCCCAAACAGCCCGTAAATAGTTACCAACCAAGATGACTACGAATGACAAAATTTAAGAATGATGTGGAAGCGCTCGATGCGCTGCGCGACAAATTCAAAGAGCTGCACTCCGAAATCACCAAGGTTATTTACGGACAGGACGAAATCGTCACCCAGGTGCTGATCACCCTCTTCAGCCGCGGGCACTGCCTGCTGATTGGGGTGCCGGGACTGGCAAAAACCTTACTGGTAACCACTATTTCGAAGGTGGTGGGACTGAAGTACAACCGCATCCAGTTTACTCCCGACCTGATGCCTTCCGACATCATCGGGACCGAGATCCTGGATAAAGACCGGCAGTTTAAGTTTGTGCAGGGGCCCCTGTTTGCCAACATAATTTTGGCCGACGAGATCAACCGCACCCCGCCCAAAACCCAGTCGGCGCTGCTCGAAGCGATGCAGGAACGTGCGGTAACCGCCGCCGGCCAGCATTTCGAACTCGACCGCCCCTTCTTTGTACTGGCCACCCAAAACCCGATCGAACAGGAAGGGACCTATCCGCTGCCCGAAGCCCAGCTCGACCGCTTCATGTTCTCCATCTGGCTCGACTATCCCCGGTTTGCCGACGAACTGCTCATCGTAAAAAATACCACCTCCACACTCCGTTTCGACCTGAAAACGGTGATTACCGGCGAAGAGATCGAATTCTTCCAGGAGCTGGTGCGCAAGGTGCCGGTCAACGACAATGTGCTGCACTATGCGGTAAAACTGGCTGCCAAAACCAGGCCGTTTACCGAACATGCCGCCGAAGTGGCCAACCAGTACCTCAAGTGGGGCGCCGGTCCGCGCGCTTCGCAATACCTGGTGCTGGGCGCCAAAACGCACGCCGCCCTGCGCGGGAAATATTCGCCCGACATCGAAGATGTGCAGGCGGTAGCCGCTGCCATACTGCGCCACCGCATCATCAAAAACTATAAAGCCGAAGCCGAAAATATCACGGTCGACGAAATTATCGCCAAACTACTCTGAAATGACCTTCTTCCGACGACATATCCCCGGTTTCGCCCTCTGGGTGGGAATTTTGTTTACCCTGCTGGCCTCTTTTCCGGCAGGCGCCCAACAAAAAAAACGGGTAATTATTGAACAGGCCGACCTGCTGGAGATCAATGAAAAAATTGTGGCCAATGCCGCCCGTCTCCTCGGCAATGTGCGGATCCGCCACAACGAAGTACTGATGTGGTGCGACAGTGCCTATGCCTACCACAACACCAACAAAGTCGACGCCTTCGGAAATGTCCACATCATGCAGGGCGACACGATGCACCTGTATGCGCACCGCGCTTTCTACAACGGCGACGCCAGTTTTGCCCGCGCATTCGGCGACGTCCGGCTGATCAAAAAAAACACCACCCTCTATTCCGACACGGTAGATTACGACCTGACCAATAACATTGGGTATTATGACGACACCGGAAAAATTGTGGACAGCACCAACGTGCTCACCAGTCAGATTGCCCGCTACTTCGTCAACCAGGACATCGTTTACTTCTACAAAAACGTGGAGGGGAAAAATGAAAAATATACGCTCCTCACCGACACTGTCCAATACAACACGGTCAGCGGCATTTTTTACATCGAAGGTCCGACCACAATCCGCGACTCGTCGAACACCATTTATGCCGAGGATGGCTGGTACAACTCGCAAACCGGCGAAGCCCAGCTGCTGAAAAACCCGTTGGTCTACAACGAAAAACAGCAACTCCGCGGCACCATGATCGATTACAACCGGGCTACCGGTTCGGGCCAGGTAAAAGGCGCCATTGAAGCGATCGACTTTGAAAAAAACACCATCGTAAAAGGGATGAACGCCTGGTATGACGAAAAAACAGACGCTGCCTTTGTCACCGATTCGGCCGTTTTTATCCTGTTCGACAA
>JARKOX010000148.1 GCA_029975525.1 Prolixibacteraceae bacterium
AATTTGGTTTCCAAATTACAAAACCGGGGTGGATAAAACAATAGCTTTCGGGGGAGAATAATGGTTATCAAACAGGCTGTTGCGGCCCGGGGGTAAAAAGGCTGGCAGCGGCTACAGGTAGCCGATCTCAACCAGCACCACAATCTCTTCGATCATGCGGTCTTCGCCATACGGATCGAACTCATCCTTGAGGTTGTTGCCAAACAAACGCGCAATCGACTGCCAGAAAAAGGCGGTAAAATCGCCCCGAAACTCTTTGATGAGCGTAAACGAGGTGCGGCCGGTTTCACGGTCGATCAGTTTAATCAGGATCTTTCCCTCGGAAATGGTCATCTTCTTAAACTCCTCCTTGTACTGGGCCATCAGCTGGCCTTCCACTTTTTTGATCAGTTTGCGGCGTTCGCGGTCGGTTTTCAGGCTCAGGTATTCGGGTTCATACTGCCGTAGCAATTCGTTGGCGCGCTTGGCATACGGATAGACCTTTTTCACCCTCTGCACCAGCCGTCCGTACTGTCGCTGGTAGCGCGGACTTTTGTACTGCCGCTGCGGATAGATCCACACCTCTTTCAGGTCGTGGTGGATGATGGTGTCGTTTCCCTTGACAAACCCCACCCCGAAACGCATGGAATCGACCTCCTGCGCCCCTGCAGCAAGGGTTGCCAGCAGCAATACAACCGGTATGAACAATCGTTTTTCCATTTTCTGCAACACTGTAAAAGTAGAACGAATAAATGATTCCGCCATTATCCGTTTTCAAAGTTTATATCTTTGTTGCGGTTCAAAATTAGCAGCTTTATGACAGAAACCATTCAAACCTCGGTAAGTTCTGAAATTGGCCGCCTCGAGGCGGTGATCCTGCACCGGCCGGGCGCCGAAGTGGAAAACATGACTCCCGGAAATGCCGAACGGGCCCTTTACAGCGACATCCTGAACCTGTCGGTGGCAACCAGGGAGTACGACCAGCTGAAAGGAGTCCTGCAAAAGGTAAGCGCCACCTTCGAAGTGGCCGACCTGCTGGCCGACATCCTGAAAAATGAAACCATAAAAGAGAACCTGCTGCACGAAATCTGCTGCAACGAAGAGATTTGTCAGGCAGCCGGCACACTTATGTCCCTGCCGGCCGAAACGCTTGCTGCCCAACTCATCCAGGGCGTTCCGCTGGTAAAGGACAACCTCACCAAATATATGAGCGACGAACGGTTTTTGCTGCGGCCGCTGCACAACCTCTTCTTTACCCGCGACGCGGCCATGAGCATGAACAACCACCTGCTGATCGGCCGCATGGCCAACCGGGTGCGCGAGCGCGAATCGCTCATCATGGAAGCGATCTTCACCCACCATCCCGTGCTGCGGACCCAAACCTTCAACCCGCTGAAGCCCGCTCCCGGCTTCGATCCCCATCCGCGCGCAACACTCGAGGGCGGCGATTTCCAGGTTGCCCGCCACAATGTGTTTGTGATCGGAACCGGCGTCCGGACCAGCACCCAGGGGATCGATTTTATCCTCGAAAAAATCAGGCGGACCACCAACGAACCGCACCACATTATTGTCCAGCAGCTGCCCTCGGCGCCCGAGTCGTTCATCCACCTCGACATGGTGTTCACCTTCCTCGACCACGACGCCTGCATGGTTTACGAACCGATCATTTTTGAGATCAACCGCTACCGCACCATCCACCTTGCCGTGGAAAACGGCCGGGTCTGCTCCATCACCGACGAGCCCAACATCCTGGTGGCACTGGGAAAACTGGGCATCGCCCTCCGTCCCATCGCCTGCGGCGGCAAAAAAGATGCCTGGACCCAAGAGCGCGAACAGTGGCACAGCGGCGCCAACTTCTTCGCCTTTGCTCCCGGAAAGGTGATCGGCTACGAACGCAACAGCCACACCATCGAAGAGCTGAACCGGTACGGCTTTGAAGTGATAACCGCCGAAGAGGTGATCGCCGGCCAGAAATCGCCCGACGACTACCGCCGGTGCGTGGTTACCATTGCCGGTTCGGAACTGGCGCGCGGAGGCGGCGGGGCCCGCTGCATGACCATGCCCGTGCGCAGAACAGAAATCAACCTTTGACAATATCCGGAAATGACCAAAAAAAATAT
>JARKOX010000152.1 GCA_029975525.1 Prolixibacteraceae bacterium
CAGGTCAGATTTGGCTTTGTCCACCCGGTCTTTGGTGTCCTGCAGCGCCTGTTTTACCGGGATGGTCGTGTTAAATTCCACCACAATAATGCTCACATCCTGGTAAGAGGCCGACGAAACTTTTTTGATCCCCTGCATCCCTTTCAGCTCCTGCTCAATGGGGCGGGTGATTAGGTTTTCGATATCTTCGGGTGAGTTGCCGGGATAGACGGTTTGGATAAAAATGTAAGGGATCACAATTTCGGGCATCAGTTCGCGCGGCATCTGCTTGTAGGAGAAGATGCCGAAAAAGACGAGCAGGGCAGTAAAAATATAAACAGTGGTTTTGTTTTTTAATGCCAGGTAGGTCGGCCCGAAATGACGGTCGATATGCTGCGCGTTGTCGGCGTATTTGTCTTTTTTCATGAATAGTTGTGTTTACGGTCGTTGATGGATGGATCAGTACTGGAGCGGCGAGCCGTCGACCACCTGGGTGTATCCTTCGGTGATGATCAGCGTTCCGGCAGTGAGTCCTTCCTGAATTTCGCTCATATTGTTGTTGTTGATGCCCGGTTTGACGTACACTTTTTTGGCTCGCGGGGTACCGTCGGTTTTATCAACAACGAAGGTGTAGTTTCCTTTAAAATCTTCTTTGATGAGGATGGTTGGAACAACGATGGCATTTTCGGCGGCATAGTCGCGCAGTTGCACAATGCTGATCAGGTTGGGTTTGATCATCCGGTCGGGGTTGTTCAGGTTCAGCCTGATGCGGAAGGTGCGGTTGTTCGGGTCAACCACGTTGCCGATCCGGAATACCGGCACCGGCACATCTTTGCCGAGCGCCGGAAATTTGACCACCGCCCGGTCGCCCTGTTTGATTTTGGTGATGTAGGTTTCGGCAATGTCGGCGTAAACTTTGATGTTGTCGATGTTGATCACTTTGGCAAATGGCGTTTGCGGGCTGCCGATCTCTCCTTTTTTCTGAAAAATGATGTCCACCACGCCATTCACAGGCGCTTTCACGACCGAAAGATCCTTTTGGGCCTGCAGGCTTTCCACCCGTTTCTGAAGGGCTTCCATATTACTTTTGGCTTGCAGGAGCTGCATCTCGGAGCCGATTTTCTGGTCCCAGAGATTTTTTTGCCGGTTGTAGGTAGTGGTGGCCAGGTCTAACTGCACCTTCATTTCATCCATCGACCGTTGCAGGGTTTCGGTATTCAGAATGGCCAGGGGTTGGCCTTTGGTAACCTGCTGGCCCTCTTTTACCAGGATATTTTCGATAACGCCAACCGATTCGGGGCTGACATTCACATCCTGGTCTGCTTCCACCGTGCCGTTCACTTCAATGAAGTGTTCAAAAAGCTGTGGCGTGAGTTCGGCAACCGTAACTTTCACCGCTTCGTTTTTTTCGTTGGCAGCCAGCTCTTTTTCCAGCTGGTCGATTTTCTGTTTCAGTTCCGAGAGTTGCTGTTTATATTCCTGCAGTTGCTGCATTTTAGATGCTTCGTCGTTGGCGGGGGTCCCGGCGCATCCGGCCAGCAGGGCAGCCGTGGTCAGCACGATTAAAATCTTTTTCATCTGGTTTCGTCTTTAATGTTTCTGTTTCTGATTTAAAGTTTTCCGGTGGCTTTCTTCAGGTCCAGATCGGCCTGCAACAGCTGCAGGATGGATCCGATGTAAGCGCCGTGCGATTGGATATACTGCGTTTCGAGTTGCGACAACTCCGTGCTGCCCGACATTCCGTTGTTGAATTTGATCTTGCCTTTGTCGAGAATTTTGACGGAGAGGTCGCGGTTTTCACGGTCGTTGTCAAATTTTTCAACAGCGGTTTCGAGGTTGGCGATGGCGGTCAGGTAGTCTTTCTGAATGGTTTGTGCCGCCAGTTCACGCTGATTGGCTGCCTGGTCAAGCTGCAGGCGGGCCTGCTGCACCTTCGAGATACGCTGTCCGGAGGTGAACAGCGGCAGTGAAACGGTCAGCCCCACCAACGAGGAAGGATACCAGGCCTGCGAAGCGCGGAAAAGGTTGGCATTGTTGCCGTAAGCCGTTTTGGTCCAGCTGTAAAAGGCGTTGATGCGCGGCAGGAAGGACGACTTCTCCAGGTTCAGCAGCTTTTGGGCAGCCTGGAACTGCGTTTCCGACAGGCGGTAGTCGATGTGTGTGGCAAAGTCGAAGCGGCCGGTTGCAGCGGCCGGCTTTACCAGCGGGTCGAGGAATTTTGCCAGCGGATCGCTCAGGATAATCTCCTGCTCCATTTCCATGCCCATACTGTACTGGAGCACTACCTTGGCGATGGTCACCTCGCGTCCGGCTTTCAGTACTTCGTTTTCGGCCGATCTGACCAGCAGCTGCATCTGGTCAACATCCTGTTCTTCGCGGAAA
The DNA here is from genome assembly GCA_029975525.1 of Prolixibacteraceae bacterium. Classification (GTDB taxonomy): domain Bacteria; phylum Bacteroidota; class Bacteroidia; order Bacteroidales; family Prolixibacteraceae; genus UBA1413. Next base: position 2,362 of record JARKOX010000152.1, read on the forward strand.
CCGTTTTCATAATAGGCCCGGGTTTCGGCCAGCAGCTTCTGGGTGTTGGCCAGGTTTTCCTGCATTACCTTCAGGTTCTCCTGTCCGATCAGCACCATATAATAGGCCTGCGTAACGGCGTGGCGGATGTCGATCTCGGTTCTTTCGTGCGCCTGCTGGGCGAGGGCCAGGTAAATTTTTGATGAACCTACTCCCACGATGTAACTGCCGTCGAAGATCATCTGCGAAACCGTAAATCCGAAATCAGAACTGTAGTCCTGTCCAAATTTTACGGGAATGTAGGTTCCGGCGGGTTCTCCGAAAAACTCACCCGGAATGAGCGATACCGGCAGGTTCAGAAATTTGTTGTAGGCAGCAGTTCCGGTTACCTGGGGTAACCCGGTGGTTATAGTTTCCCACACTTTTTTTTGTGCCTTCCCGATATCGATGCGGGTGTTTCGCAATACATAAGCGTTTTGCAGGGCATACTGCCGGGCTTCTTCGAGGGTAAACGCAGCCGGGGCAGTTTGTGCTGCTGCTCCCACGGTCAGGAATAACAGCCCAAAGAGGAATAGCCAGTTGTCAATTCTTTTCTTCATGCGAAAGGTTGTTTAATTGTTTTGGGTTGCAGGCTGAATTTTGTCGGGTGTAAAAGGGGTCAGCAGCCCGGTTTTCGAATTTCCGGGGATTTTCCGAAGGGATTCCGGGGTAAACTCCGGCCGGCGAGGTGATTCGGAGGGAATCCCGCCGGTTCTGCTTTTAAGAGTTTGCAGGTGATTCTTTTCTGACATGCTAACGGTCTCTTTTTTCATGCGTTGACAAAAAAACAGCCTCAACAGGCAAGTTTTAATTTTTGTTTCTCCATTATGAACAAAGAAAAACGCTGCAATACTAAGAGGGAGGCAAATTTTTTTTTAGAGAAAATCGGCCAATAACCAGAAAATAGGATGTAAATGGCGGAAGAGGCTGAGTGAACCAGTAACCTGGCCGGTAAATCACCGGGAAGTTTCGGTTTCCAGCATCAGTTCGGCCAGGCGGAGGTCGGCGGGCCAGGTGATTTTGATATTCTCCGGATTTCCTTCCACCAGCTGAATGGCGGCGCCAGTTTTTTCGAGCACCGAGGCGTCGTCGGTAAATGCCGGGTCGAACGGTTGGCGGTAGGCCGCCTGGATGAGGGGTAGCCGGAAGGTTTGCGGGGTTTGGATCAGCACCAGCTTGCTGCGGTCGACCGGGTGGTTGAGCCCGTTTTCGACCCACCGGACCGATTCGCTGACCGGGACCGCCGGCACGGCGTTGCCCTGTTGAACCGCAGTTTCGAAACAGCGGCGCAGAGTGACGCTGCTAACCAGCGGACGGACACCGTCGTGGATGAAAACGATGCCATCGCCCCGAGCCAGCTCCAGCCCGTTGCTGACCGAATGGAAGCGGGTCTCCCCGCCACAGGCTACCTGATGGGGGATTTCGAAACGGTGGCGGCGGCACAGCTCTTCCCAGAAAATAGACTGTGCTGCGGGAAGCACCACAATCAGTTCCATTTTGTTGTCAAAGCGGCTGAACAGTTCGATGGTGTGCATCAGGATGGGTTTTCCGGCAATCTCTACAAACTGCTTGGGCAGAGGGCCTCCCATCCGCACGCCGGAACCGCCGGCAACGATCAGCGCAAATGTTTTCATCGGAACATCAGTTTTTAAATCATCCCAATTTCCGGCGAAGGTAAGCAGAATAATCGTTTGACGACGGAGGTGCCGGCCGGAGAATCGGGAAATGTTTTCCGCAGGAAACAAAAATTTATCGATAAATTTGTTCCTGAATCAAATGAATTCCGACATGAAAGCTGTTCTTGAATTTCTTACCGAACTGCGTCAAAACAACAACCGGGAGTGGTTTACCGCCAACCGCAGCCGTTACGAAACCTGTCGCGATAAATTTTTATTCATAACGGAGGTGCTGATCAACGAGATCAGGAAGTTTGACCCGGAAGTTCCGGCGATGGACCCGAAGGATTGCCTCTTCCGTATTAATCGCGATGTGCGCTTTTCGGCGGATAAAAGTCCGTACAAAACCAATTTCGGCAGCTATATCTCCCGGGGAGGCAAAAAAAGTGTTCGGGCCGGATACTATTTTCATGTTGATCCGCAGGGGAGTTTTGCCGGCGGCGGGATCTACATGCCTGCCCCCGATGTGCTGAAAGCGCTCCGGACAGCCATTTACGAGCATCCCGAAGATTATCTGACAATTGTTAACGATCCCGGTTTCAGGCGCTATTTTTCGGAGTTCAGCAGCGAAATGTTGAAAACCGCGCCCAAAGGTTTTCCGGCCGACTTTGAGTATATCGAATTGCTGCGGCGCAAATCCTACTCGTTCGGTACCGAGATTGACCGGGAGGCACTTTTGCGGGGAGATTTTGTAGAGAAGCTGGTGGATGCGTTCAGGGAACTGTATAAAATGAACCACTTTCTGAATGAGGCGCTGGACAACTATTTGTAGGATTAGCCGGCCCCAGGTGTAAAAAGTTTGAAAAAAAAAGAGGATTCGGGGGTTACCTTTGGTTTTTTTACCGGATATTAAGATATAAACTTTAATTTCCTTCCTTAACGAAATCCCCCGGCCAAGTTTCCCGGCCGGGGGATTTTATTTTCAGGCTGCTTTTTAGGCCCTGGCGATCCGCATCACGCGGGAAATGGCGTCATCCATCTGCTGGATATTTTCCAGTCCCAGGGTCATGCAGTGGACATTTCCGCTGCGGATGGCAAAGTTGAGCGACCGTTCGCGTTCATCTTCCGACGTGTTGTCGCCATTTCCGAAGATTTTCATGCCAATCACCCCTTTCCCGTTTTTGCGGGCTGTTTCCAGCAGTCCCATCACCGCTTCGGGAGTTCCGTCCATGTGTGTTCCGAAAGGGTTGATCCGGGCCAGGATCACATCCACCCACGGCTCTTCCACCGCTTCTTTCAGGGCGTCCCAGTTGTGGCACGATACCCCCACGGCTTTCACGATTCCTTTTTGTTTGGCTTCCGAAAACCCGTCCATGTAGGCTTTTTTGTCTTCTCTCCAGTTTCCTTTCATCAGGCAGTGCATCAGCAGGATGTCAAAATAGTCGCTGCCGGTTTCCAGCCTGAAACGGTCGAGGGTTTGGCTCACCGGACCTGCTTTGGCCCATTTGGTGTCGGCCGTCCATATTTTGGAGAGCAGCGTGGTTTTTTCACGCGGCACCTGTTTCAGCACTTCGCGGACAAAGGTGTGCGACCCGTAGCTGTCGGCCATGTCGAAGAACTGAAGGCCGCGGTCGTAGGCATGGCGGGCCAGTTTGACAAACTCCTGCATGCCCAGCCGGGTTTGGTTCGACTGCTGGTTGCCGCCGTGCGAACCGGTTCCCATTGCCACCCGCGGAACAATTAACCCGGTGTTGCCCAGTTTAACCTTGTCGATGGTAGGGGCCGGGACAACGGGAAAACTCATTTCCGAAGCTGTTGCTCCCCAGGCAACCATCCCGGCTGCCCCCAGTATCCCGGTCTGTATAAATCTGCGCCGATCAATTTTTCCCATAAAATCTTTTTTTGGAATTTGGCTTCAATTTAGGCTTTTTCAACGATAAAAAAAATCATTGCCGGCGATTGGGATTGGTCCGGTTTGCTGAAAAGGGAAAATCAGAAACAGTTTGCTCAAGTGGCTGAAAGGTATGGAGATAAGGAGGGATATCGACTTCGGCCTAATCAAAACGAAGGGGAAAGAGCTGGCTGTCCACCCATCGATTGTCCGGGCAAATATTGGATCCTTTCTGTGAGAGGCAGATAATTTTTTTACTTTTGTCGCTTCCACAATAAAAGGCTGGAGATAAAATCCCGCTAAGCGGGTAAAAAACAATTCAATAAACCAAAAACAAATTTTTGCATGAAAAGGATTTTTCTTGTAGCAACGGTCGTACTTTTTGCCTGGTGCGCCGGTGCACAAAATGTACAGTTGCATTATGATCTTGGGAAAGATCGCAGTTACCTGACTTCGACGGTTGAGATGTTTAAACCCGACAAGTACGGGAGCACCTTTTTCTTTATTGATATGGATTATGGTGTTGGCGGGGTGGAAGGAGTGAGCCTGGCTTACTGGGAAATTGCCCGCGGACTGAAATTCTGGGAAAGCCCGTTTGAACTCCATCTGGAATACAACGGCGGGTTCGGGCAGTTCAAAGCCACTCCATTTAACGGCGCTTACCAGATCAGTGACGCCTGGTTGTTTGGCGGAAACTATCCCTGGAACACGGCCGACTTTTCCAAAATTTTTACGCTGCAGGCCATGTATAAAAACATTCGCGGTAAAAATGATGTCTCTTTCCAGTTGACCGGCGTGTGGACGATCCAAATGCTGAAAAACAAACTTACTTTCAATGGTTTTGCCGATTTCTGGCGCGAAGACAATGTGTTTGGCACCCAATCCACCGATTTTGTTTTCCTGAGCGAACCGCAGTTGTGGTACAATCTGAACAAAAATTTCTCGGTGGGCAGCGAGGTTGAACTGAGCTCAAACTTTGCCGGACACAAAGGTTTTATGGTCAATCCGACCGTGGCCGCTAAATGGACATTCTAAAAAAGCAAAATAAGAAACCATGCTGGAAAAACTTTTCAAATTAGCTGAAAACAAGACTTCCGTCAAAACGGAAGTGATTGCCGGGATTACCACGTTCATGACGATGGCTTACATCCTTGCCGTAAACCCCGATATCCTCGGCGCAGCCGGAATGGACCGGGGAGCTGTTTTTACGGCAACAGCCCTTGCTGCTTTGATTGCTACCCTGGTTATGGCGTTTCTGGCCAAATTGCCTTTTGCGCTTGCCCCAGGGATGGGACTTAATGCCTTTTTTGCCTTCACTGTTGTATTAGGGATGGGCCACACCTGGCAGTTTGCCCTGACGGCTGTGTTCATCGAAGGATTGATTTTTATAGTGCTCACCGCATTTAATATCCGGGAAATGATCGTTAACTCGATTCCCAACAATATGAAACATGCGATTTCTGTTGGTATTGGGTTGTTTATTGCCTTCATCGGATTGAAAAATGCCGGCATCATTGTCAGCAGTCCTGCCACTTTTGTTACGCTGGGCGATGTTACCAACCTGTCGGAAAACGGCGG
>JARKOX010000160.1 GCA_029975525.1 Prolixibacteraceae bacterium
CCCCAAAGCCGACGACGGTTTTACGCTGTCGAGCAAAAATGCGGAAAACCGCCGCTTTTGGATCGAACATACCAAACGGTGCCGCCGCATTGCCGCCGAAATGGGGAAACAGCTCGGCACTGCCGCTGTCCACAACATCTGGATCCCCGACGGCTCGAAAGATACCCCCGTCGACCGGTTCACCCACCGTGCCCTGCTGAAAGATTCGCTGGACCAGATTTTCAGCGAAAAACTGCCGGAAGCTTTCCTGAAAGATGCCGTGGAAAGTAAACTCTTCGGAATCGGCTCGGAATCCATGGTGGTGGGGTCGCACGATTTTTACCTCTGCTACGCTGCGCAAAACAATAAACTAATTTGCCTGGACAACGGCCACTTTCACCCGACCGAACAGGTTGGCGACAAAATTTCGTCGGTGCTGCAATTTGTCCCCGAGCTGCTGCTGCACGTCACCCGCGGCGTCCGCTGGGACAGCGACCACGTGGTCATCCTGAACGACGAGATCCAGCTGATTGCGCAGGAGATTGTACGGAGCAACGCCCTTCACCGCGTCAAAGTGGGCCTCGACTTTTTCGATGGCAGCCTCAACCGCATCGGCGCTTACGTGATCGGAACCCGCGCGGCACAGCAGGCTTTTCTGCTGGCCCTGCTCGAACCCACCGAAAAACTCAAAGTCTGGGAAGACGCCGGCAAAAATTTCGAACGGCTGGCCCTGCTCGAACTGATGAAAACCAAACCCTTTGGCGCCGTGTGGAACTACTACTGCCTGCAGCATAACGTCCCGGTAGCCGAAGATTTTATTACAGAAATTCAGGCCTACGAAACCGCCGTACTGGCCAAAAGATAACTTTTCCAAAGTAAATTGAGGGTTCACGAAAGCCGGGAGGTGGTTTCTGCAAGAGACCTGCACTTCCTGGCTTTTTTACACTCCCTTGGCAGCCGGAATCAGCGGCTGTTCTGCAACAATAGCCTGACCCGCCCAGTTCATTCAAACCTGAAACCAATGATCAAACCACTGAAAAAACATTCCGCCGTAAAATGCCGGGGCAGCAACAACCGGTTGATGCGGGTTCTTCCGGGAAAACAACCCGGACTGGCCACGCCGCGCCGGAAGAAGCTTCAACCTGATCTGTATGACTAAAGATAAACATGACTAACTCATCACCATTATGCGCATAACAAACCATCTACTATTGATCCTGTTTCTGATAACTGTCGGGGGACAGGCGTTGGCCCAGCTGCCGCCCGTTTTCGGAGAAACCTTCCGGAAAGCAGCGCGCGGAGAGCAACTGTCGCGTTACTACCTCACTCCCCAACGTATCGTAGGGCAATCCGACGAGTCGGGGAAACACGTTAAAAATGCCCAGAGTATTCTGACTGCCGGAACCGGCCAGGCCGATCTGAACAAAGGCAGCTACCTGACGCTGACCGGCAGTGCGTCACACACTCCCGGCATTATCCTCGATTTTGGCAAAGAGATTCATGGAGGCATTGAGATCGTGACCACCATCAACAATGACAAAAAGATGGGACGGGTGCGCATCCGCCTGGGCGAATCGGTGAGCGAAACCATGAGCGACATCGACGAAAAGGGGGCCACCAACGACCATGCCCTGCGCGACTTCATCGTGGCCCTGCCCTGGCTGGGAAAAATTGAAGTCGGCAATTCGGGCTTTCGTTTTGCCCGGATCGACCTGGTCGACAGCG
>JARKOX010000162.1 GCA_029975525.1 Prolixibacteraceae bacterium
GGTTTAGATTTGGCTCCAAATTATAAAACAGAATTGGGTAAAACAATAGTTTTCAGCAAAAAAGAGCGCAGGTAAATGAGTTTTTTGAGCTTCAACCATCCGGCGCCCGGTTTGTCTGCTTCTCTTCAACCCCGGCGACCGTGCAGCAGCTGTGGTTGCTGTTTCATCCGGCTTCGCCCCGGCCGCACAAAGGAGATCAATTTCCCCTCTTTGAAAGAGAGGGTTGCCATCGAAAAATAGCCGGGTCAAATGGTTGTTTTGCCGGTTGCCATGTTCAATGTAATAGGGAAACTTTTCTATGTAACCGAGGAAAACTATTATGTAATAAGGACAATCGACGATGTAACAGGGAAATTCTTCATTATAAGAGAAAAACATGACGATGTAACAGAGAAAAACGTCATTTTAACAGGAAAAATCCACAATGTAAGGGAAAAAATATCCATTGTAACAGGAAAAATCTACGATGTAACGGAGAAAATATTCATTGTAATCAAAAAAACCTCTTTGTCAGCAAGAAAAACCTCCTCGTCGGCAAGGAAAACGAGGCTGACTGTAACGAAAACGTCCTTGAAGGGAAAGAAAATATCATCGCCGATAAAGAAAACCTCCTCGTCGGCAAGGAAAATGAGGCTGACCGTAACGAAAACGTCCTTGACGGGAAAGAAAATATCATCGCCGATAAAGAAAATCTCCTCGTTGGTAGAGAAAACGAGGCTGACCGTAACGAAAACGTCCTTGACGATGAAGAAAACGACCTCGTTCAGGAAGAAAATTTTGGTTCCTTTTCCGAAAATCGGAGCTCAGTGAAAATGATGTCTGTTAAAGTCACCACTTGTCAGTCGGCACTGTGGCAGACAATGTTCAAATGGCTGATCCGGCCTGAGCGGCCCTTTTGTTGCCCTTTTGCGGCCGCACACCTGAGCAGGGGGCCCCTCTCTTTGACCACGCGCGGCAATCGCGCATAGCCGGGGTGGTCGATACGGTTGCAGTGACATCATGTTAGTTCGGTTTAGATTTGGCTCCAAATTACAAAACAGGTTTGGTTAAAACAATAGCTTCTCAGTCTCGTTCAGCTTGTCGCTGCTTACTTTTCTGCCTCCTTGTGTGGCATGATCCACAGCAGTGTGGCGCCGGTTATTGCACCATACAACAGGGCGCCTATAAAAAATGCCCAAATGGATAGTAGCGTTACCAGCACACAAATTCCCCATCCCAGCGTGCTGGCCAATATCCAGTAAACGCTCCGGGAGAAGTGCCTCTTTAAAATCAGCCATTGCAAAAGGCCAGTGGTCAGTCCGGCACAGGCAAAGATCAGGGCCTCCGGGAGGGGGTTGAATTCGATGAATCTCAATTCGTATCTGTTAAGGTTCAATTGCCAGAGAATTATGCAAACGATCAGCTCCGTAAGGGCAAAGCCAATTACCAGGGTGTAAATCCAGGAGGAGGGGGCGCGGAATATTTTTCGCAGTAATGATCTCTGGTATATTCCGGTGCCAAGGCCGAGCACGGCGCCGCCTGCAATTTGCATAACGGTTTGCGACAGATAGGTTCCCCCTTCCAGCTGATTAAATCCGAAGGCTCCATGAACCAGCAGTACGACCAAAAGACTGACCAAATAGCTGATGGGGATTACTGCCAGGCTCAACAAGGTCCAGTTCAGCCAAAACAGTTTTTTTTTAAATTTTATTTCCGGTGTCATTGCAATTGGTTTTATTCATTCTACAATACTTTTAATTCCGAGGCACGTGTTTGAAAAATGTTCCCTAGAGCAGGGGGAGTGAATATATTTTCCTGAAAAATGGGTATAAACAGCTGTTCCCGGATAGGTTCCGGAAGAAGGATTCCCGGCGTGCGGACGGTGCTGCGGTGGTAATATCATGGCAGCAGGCTTTATCATTTGTTTTACAAATTACAAAACCGGCCTGGTTAAAACAATAGTTTCCCGGGAAGAAGATCGGGTGGTTTTGGATTTTGGCGGGCGTGGCAAGTTGTTGGTGTGGTGTGGGTTGTAGTCGTATTGGCCGCTTTGGGGGAGAAATGCTATCTTTGCGCGGCATAAATGTTAAGTTCAAACACCGGGGAAGCGTAAAATAGTATTAAAAAGAGTAAGATGAGTAACGGACACAAGTGCCCCCAATGTAATTCCGGAAATACCTA
>JARKOX010000163.1 GCA_029975525.1 Prolixibacteraceae bacterium
TTCTCAAAACCGGCCGGCAGAATAACGGCAGCCGCCACCACCGGACCGGCCAGACAGCCGCGGCCGGCTTCGTCGCAGCCGGCTTCGAGGCGCCCTTCCTGCAAAAACGGCAACAACGGCCGATGTACCTTCTCCCCCATATTCAACGCACGGTTTTTTCCATACATTCCCACAACTTCTGAGCGGTCAGCTCCCAGCTGAAAAGCTCTTTCCGCTGAAATCCCCGCCGGATCATCTCCCGGCGGAGCGCCTCGTCGGAACTGACTTTCAGCATGGCTTGGGCAATCTCGCCGGGCCGGGCCGGATCGACATAACAGACGGCTTCGCCGCCAACTTCGGGAAGCGAAGTGACATTGGAGCAGATCACCGGCACGCCGGCGCTCATCGCCTCGATCACCGGAATGCCAAACCCCTCGAAAAAGGGGACAAACACCAGCGCCCGCGCCGCGCCCAGCACCTGGTGCAAATCTTCGGCCGACAGGCGGCCGGTAAAGATAACCTCCCCGCGAAAATGCATCTGCTGCCAAACCTGAAAAATTTCGCCGGTCCCGTACATCTTGCCGCCAACGATCAGCAGCTTCACCCGGGTTTCCGACGAATGACAAAACTGCTCGAATGCCCGCAACAGCCCGGCAATATTTTTCCGGGGATTCAGGGCGCCCACAAACAAAAAGAAGGGGTCTCCCCCGCTGAATTGCTGACGCGCTGCCGCCTGCTCCGCTTCGGAAGTGGGCGTAAACAGGGTGTTGATGCCGTTGTACACCACGTCAATTTTTTCAGGAGTTATCCCGAACGACCGGCAAATATCGGCTTTGGAATATTCGGAAACGGTGGCAATCCGCCGGGCAATGTGCGCAAACCGCGGAAAAAAGCGGTTCAAATATTTCGAGGCCAACAGGGGCAGATCTTTGGGGCGGTGCACAAAATTGATGTCGTGGATGACAGCCAGCTGCGGAACCTTCGTGCGGCGCGACAGGTACCCGTCGGGCGAAAGGAAGAGGTCGGCGCGGTACTTCTTCAATATCCGCGGAAGCTGAATATCAAACCAGAGATACCACAAAACCGGATGCCGTGCGGGCGGGGATACTACCACCGGCGTCACATTTCCGGGAAAAACAAATTGCGGATCAAAAGGCCGGTCGAAAATAAAAATAAACCGGTGTCCGGGATTTGCTGCGGTAATCCGCTTCAGGGTCTCATACGTAAACCATCCGATTCCTTCCAGTTTATCTTTTAACAGGAGCCTGGTATTAACTGCAATGATCATATGCTAAACTCCGAATTCTATTCCCGGGTAAATGTACTAAGTCTGCCCAAAAAATTTTACTTTAGCTTCCGATTAAAACACCGCAATACCTAAAAATCAAGGTTTGAGACGCAAGTTTGTAACCAACCTGATATTACTGATTTCACTTAACCTGCTGGTGAAACCTTTCTGGATTTTCGGCATCGACCGGGCGGTTCAGAATATGGTAGGCGCTGAAAGTTACGGACTCTACTTTGCGTTGTTTAATTTCTCGATGCTGCTGAACATCCTGCTCGACCTGGGGATTACCAACTACAACAACCGGAATATCGCCCAGCACCGTTTTCTGCTGACCAAACACCTGTCGAACATTGTGGCACTTAAGTTACTGCTGGCGGTGGTTTATGCGGTTTTCAGCCTGACCGTCGCCGCCATCATCGGCTACAACCAGATTCAGTTTCACCTGCTCTTCTTTTTAATCCTGAACCAGTTTCTGATCTCATTCACGCTTTACCTGCGGTCGAACCTCAGCGCGCTCTACCTGTTCCGCACCGACAGCCTGCTGTCGGTACTCGACCGCACGCTGATGATCGCCATTTGCAGCCTGCTGCTGTTTACCAACCTGGCCGGCGGCAAGTTCCGGATCGAATGGTTTGTGTATGCGCAAACGGCCGCCTACCTGCTGACCAGCCTGGTCACCCTGCTGATTGTGGTTGTAAAAGCCGGGCGCATCCGGATACATCTGAACCGTAAATTTTGTCTGGTCTTCCTCAAAAAATCCTATCCTTACGCGCTGCTGATCCTGCTGATGGCCTTTTACAACCGGATCGACTCGGTAATGCTTGAGCGGTTGCTGCCCGATCCGGTGGGAAAAGAGCAGGCCGGCATCTACGCCCAGGCTTTTCGCCTGCTCGATGCCGTGTCGATGTTCGGGGCGCTGGTGGCCGGGTTGCTGCTGCCCATGTTTTCGCGCATGATCAAAGAGCGGGAGCAGGTTGGCCCGATGGTAAAACTTTCGTTTACCCTCCTTTTTGTGCCGGCCATCATCATTGCCTTTTCCAGCCTCTTCTACGATCACGAAATTATGGCGCTGCTCTACCATTCGCACATCGAAACCTCTGCGGATATCCTCGGGCTGCTGATGATCGGGTTTACCGGCATTGCCGTTACCTATATTTTTGGGACCCTGCTCACGGCCAACGGCAGCATCCGCCAGCTGAACCTGATGGCATTTGCCGGAATGCTGCTGAACATTACCCTCAACCTGCTGCTCATCCCCGCCTACCAGGCTTACGGGTCGGCGGTAGCCAGTTTGGTCACCCAACTTGCAACCGGACTGGCCCAGTTCATCATCGCAGCCATCATCTTCCGCCTCAGGCCGGGCGCCACTTTTATCCTCCGTCTGTTGTCGTTTGTCCTCCTCACCGCGTTGCTGGCGTGGCTTTCCCGCTGGTTCGACAACCGCGCAGCCGGCTATTTCGGAATGATCGGAGCCAGCGTCCTGGCGGCTTTTCTCGTCCGCCTGATCAGCATCAGGGATTTATTTCGTATTATCGTCCGCGAACCATGAAGCAAAAACCCACCATCGAAGCGTTACAGCAGGAGGAAAACTTTGAACTGATTGCAGAGGTGGAGCATGTCCGCATCAAAGAATTTGTGATCGAGCAGATGCTGCACGACCGCAAACTAATCCCCGCTTTTATGATTTATCAACTGCTGATGGTCTTGCTGGGTACTTTTTTCCTGACCCGCGCCATCGTACTGGTTTTCCGCGGTTTTTCGCTGCCGTTGCTGGTCAGCTCCGGTACCCTGGTCTTTTGCTTCACGCTGCTCATTGTGATCCACGAGCTGTTGCATGGCGCAGCCCTGAAAATTACCGGCGCCCCCAAAATCACCTACGGCGGCTGGCTGAAGAAATTTATGTTTTACGCCGAAGCCGACCAGCATGTGCTGAACCGGCCGCAGTTTCTCCTGGTGGCATTTACCCCGCTGGTGGTTGTTCAGCTCATTACCCTTGCCGGAATTGTCATCTGGTTTTCACATCCGGCCGTTTACTTTTTTCTGATCCTGATGAGCGTCCACAGCCTTTTCTGTGCCGGCGACATCGGACTGGCCAGCATCTTCTTCCGCTTCCCGGGACGAAACGTTTTTACTTACGACAACCGGGAAGCGAAAAAAAGCTACTACTACGTTGAAAAACAGCCCTGATTGTTACCGTCTTCCGGTAATTTCCGCGGCAAAGCGGGCAATCACCTGCTCCAGTGGATCGGAGCTGTCCAGGCTTTTCACAAATGCACTCCCGATAATAGCGCCATTGGCATACCGGCAGGCATTCTCAAAAGTGGCCCGGTCGGAAATGCCAAACCCGATCAGGCGTGGATTTTTCAGTTGCAGATCGTGCACCCGTTCAAAATATTCGCGGTGAAAATCTTCGACCTTTTTTCCTGTTCCGGTTGTCGACGATGAGGAGACCATGTACAAAAATCCCGACGAAGCCGCATCGATCTTCCGGATCCGGTCGTCCGGGGTTTGCGGTGTAATCAGCAAAATATTGTGCAGGTTATTTTCAGCAAAAAACGGTTGAAAATGTTCCTGGTATTCCTCCAGGGGCAGGTCGGGCAGGATGACGCCATCGATGCCGGTTTCGCGGCACCGGCGGCAGAAACGTTCCACTCCAAACTGATAAACCGGGTTAAAATAGCCCATCAAAGCCAGCGGAATCCGGACCTTCTCCCTCACCTTCGCCAGCTGTTCAAAAAGCAGTTCGAGGCTCATGCCATTCTTCAACGCTGCGTCGTTGCTGCGCTGAATAACCGGCCCGTCGGCGGTAGGATCGGAAAACGGGATGCCGATCTCCACCAGGTCGACGCCGTTTTGTTCCAGCAATTCGATAATGGCAGCCGTATCGTGTAACCGGGGATATCCGGCCGTAAAGTAAACCGAGAAGATGTTCCGGTCTTTCTTCCGGAAAAGTTGGTTGATTCTGTTTTCGATATTCATAGTAAATTTTTCTTTGACGATTTGATCGGTAGGTTAATAACCAAAATAGTCGAGGTAGGTCTGCATATCTTTATCCCCTCGTCCGGAGAGACAGACGACGGTCGCCTCGTCGGGGCGGAGCGTAATTTTTTCGAGCGCCGCCAGTGCGTGGGCCGATTCGAGCGCCGGGATGATCCCCTCGAGCCGGGTCAGCAGCAGGACCGCCTGCAGCACCTCCTCGTCGGTGGCTGCCAGGTAGCGGGCCCTTCCGGTTTTAAACAGATGGGCATGGAGCGGCCCGATGCCGGGATAGTCGAGACCGGCCGAAATGGAATAGGGTTCCGTAATCTGTCCGTCGCGGTTTTGCATCAGGTAGGTTTTGCTGGCATGCAGCACGCCGGGGGTACCCACGGCCAGGGTAGCGGCCGTCTCTTTGGTTTCAATCCCTTTTCCGGCTGCTTCCACCCCAATCAGCTCCACTTCGGGGTGATCCAGAAAATGGTAGAACGCACCGGCGGCATTACTGCCCCCGCCCACACAGGCCATCACCCGGGCAGGGAGTTCGGAGCCGGTTTTTTCGAGCAGCTGGGTTTTCATTTCGGCGCTGATTACCGACTGGAACCGGGCCACCATATCGGGATAGGGGTGCGGCCCCACCACCGACCCGATGATATAATGTGTGTCGCCGGGGTTGCTGATCCAATCGCGCATCGCCTCGTTGGTCGCATCTTTCAGGGTTTGGTTGCCGCTGTACACCGGAACAACTTCGGCCCCGAGCATCTTCATCTTTTTCACATTCGACTCCTGTCGTTTGACGTCGAGCGCCCCCATATAAACCACACATTGCAATCCTTTCAGGGCACATACGGTAGCCGTGGCCAGGCCGTGCTGTCCCGCGCCGGTTTCGGCAATGATGCGGGTTTTCCCCAGTTTCTGCGCCAGCAAAATCTGTCCGACCGTGTTGTTCAGCTTGTGAGAGCCGGTGTGGTTCAGGTCTTCCCGTTTCAGATAGATCTGCGAGCCGTACCTTTCTGAAAGGCGGGAAGCGTAATAAAGCGGCGAAGGACGCCCCACGTAATCTTTCAGCAGGCTGTTAAATTCTGTCTTAAAATCATCGTTTTCAATAATTTCAAGATACCTCTTTTGCAATTCGTCGATGTTGGCAAACATCATTTCGGGAATCCAGGCGCCGCCAAATTCACCGTAATATCCTTTTTCATTAACCTGGTAATTCACGTTATTCGTTTTTAAGTTGATCGATAAATGACTTTAGTTTTTCAAAATTTTTCACCCCGGGCTCCTCTTCAAAACCGCTATTGAGGTCAATTCCGTAGAAAGCGGGGTGGACCATCTGCCGGATATTCTCCGCGTCAGCGGGGGTAATTCCGCCGCTCAGAAAAAAGGGTACCGCCAGCCGGTAGTTCTCCAGGATTTGCCAGTTAAACTGCCTTCCGGTTCCGCCCGGCTGTTCCGCTTTGGTGTCGAACAGGAAAAAATCGGCGGCACCGGCATACTTTTCCGTCAGCGAAAAGTCAAAACTGTCATCTACCCGGAAAACTTTGATCACCTGCAACCGGTTTTGCCGGATGAGCCGGCAGGTTTCGGGCGTCTCTTCGCCGTGCAGCTGCACGTGCGTAAGCCGGAGTACCTGGGCCTGTTTCAGAATTTTAAACGGATTTTCATTCACAAAAACGCCGACCCGCGCTTTGGCGGTATCCAGTAACTTTTTGGCCTCAGCCGCCGGAAGCGTCGTTACCGAACGCGGCGAAGGCGGATAAAAAATGAAGCCCAACAGATCGACCGGCAACTCCTCGAGCGCCTGCCGGTTGGCTACTGATCGCATTCCGCACACTTTAATTTTAAGCTCTCTCATTTTTGCAGATCTTGGATGAATCCGGCGCACGCCAGCACCGGATCACTGGTTTTCATAAAGGTTTCGCCGATCAAAAATCCCCGGAAGCCGGCGCTTTTCAGCCGGAGAACCGTTTCGGCATTGGTGAGGCCGCTCTCCGAGATTTTCACAAATTGCTCCGGAATCAACGGGGCCAGCCGTAGCGAAGTTTCCACATTCACCTCAAAAGTTTTCAGGTTTCGGTTGTTCACCCCAACCAGGTCGATCAGCGAGTTGATTTTGTCCAGCTCGGATTCGTCGTGAATTTCGAGCAGCACTTCCAGCCCCAGCGCTTTGGCTTTTTCGGCCAGGTGGTACACCTCCTCCTTTTCGAGGCAGGCCGCAATCAGCAGGACCACATCGGCGCCAAAAGCTTTGGCCTCCAGCAACTGGATTTGGTCGATGACAAAATCCTTGCGCAGGATGGGAGTTGCCGGGTTGGCCCCGCGGGCTTTCAGCAAATTGTCCAGTGATCCGCCAAAATATTGGGCATCGGTAAGCACCGACAAACCAGCCGCTCCCGCTTCGGCATAGCCGCGGGTTATCTCCCCGACCTTTGCGGCCGGATTGATCTCCCCTTTCGAAGGCGATTTTTGCTTAAACTCAGCAATGATCCCCGAAGAATCTTCGGCCAGCAGGCGCTGTTTCAGGGAAAGGGTGGTCCGGCTGAAAAATGGCTGTTGCCGCAACGACGCTTCCGAACCCCGTTTTTTCAGCTCCAGCACTTCGCCCTTTTTGGTTTCAACAATCTGTTCCAGAATATTTTTCATTGCATTTCAATTAAACGTTTGAACGACTTCAGGGCCAGGCCGCTTTCGAGCGATTCGGTGGCCAAAGCTACACATTCGCTCCAGCTTTTCCGGGGGTCGATACAGCGGAGGCCGGCTGCAGCGTTGGCCAGCACCACATTTTTCTGGGGAGCCGGCGCCCGGTTTTCCAGGATCCGTAAAAAAATCTGCGCCGCTTCGTCCGCCGAGTTTCCACCGAAAAGGTCGGCAGCAGCCACCGGGGCGAAGCCAAAATCAGCCGGACCAACCACCTCTTCTTCGGCATTGGAAATGATCCGCACCGCACCGGTCAGCGAAATTTCGTCGTACCCGTCGAGGCCGTGCAGGATCAGAAAATTTTTCCCCGACCGTTGGTACACCTGTCCAAAAAGGCCGAGCACCTTTTGAGAATAGACGCCCACCAGCTGATGGGGCGGACGGGCCGGATTGACCATCGGCCCCAGCAGGTTGAAGAACGTTTTGGCCTGCAGGGCGCGACGGACGGGCGCCACATATTTCATGGCCGGGTGAAACAGCGGGGCGTGCATGAAGGTAAACCCGACGGTCTCGATCTCGCGGCGCAGCCGGCCGGCATCGTTCGAAAACCGGTAGCCGAAATACTCCAGCACATTGGAAGAGCCTACCGGCGACGACACCCCGTAGTTGCCGTGTTTGGCCACGCGGATTCCGGCACCGGACAGCACAAAGGCGCTCAGCGTGGAGATGTTGAAGGTATTTTTTCCGTCGCCGCCGGTCCCGCACACATCAATCGTATCGAATCCCGACAGGTCGACCGGCACACACAGCTTCAGCAGGGCATCGCGAAACCCGGTCAGTTCGTCGGGAGTGATTTCGCGCATCAGAAATACGGTGAGGAACGACGAAATTTCAATATCCGAACATCCATTCTGCCCGATCTTCAGCAGGATCTCCTCGGCTTGCTGGCGGGTCAGGCTATTTCCTTCAAAAAGGGATGAAAGAACACGTTTCATGGTAAAATAATTTTAAAGGAACAACCAGTTTTTAAGGATCTGTTCGCCCAGCGGCGTGAGTACCGATTCGGGGTGAAACTGCACGCCCTGCACATCGAACCGGCGGTGGCGCAGCGACATGATGCGCCCTTCGTGATCGAGGCTGGTTATTTCGAGGCAGTCGGGAAGTGCGTCGGAATCCACAATCCAGGAGTGGTAACGTCCGGCGTCGAAGGTGTCGGGAAGCCCGTCGAAAAGGGGGGTTGTGCGGCTGGTGACGCTGACCGGCGTGGCAATTCCGTGTAACACCCGGTTCATGTTGAGCAGCCGGGCGCCAAAAGCCTCGCCGATCGCCTGATGTCCCAAACAAACCCCCAGCATACTTTTTCGCGGGGCATACTCCCGGATAACCGGCAGCAGCAGTCCTGCCTCCTCCGGAACACCCGGCCCGGGCGACAGCACAATTTTATCGTAGACTTCCAGGTCGCCCAGCTCCAGCTCATCATTGCGGATCACCGCCACCGGCAGTCCCGAAATCTTTTTGATCGCATGTACCAGGTTGTAGGTAAATGAATCGTAATTGTCAAAGACGACTATCTTCATAACTCAATTAATTTCTTTAGCCATTTCAATTGCTTTTTTCAGGGCTGCCAGTTTGTTGTTCACCTCCTGCAGCTCGCTCTCTTCCGACGAATCGGCGACAATGCCGGCGCCGGCCTGGTAAAACAGCTTTTTGTTTTTGCTGAGGAACGACCGGATAACAATGGCGTGGTTCAGCGAACGGTCGAAACCGAGGTATCCGATGCAGCCGCCGTAGTAGCCGCGCCGTTGGTTTTCATATTGGTCGATCAGCTGCATCGCGCGGTGTTTGGGCGCCCCCGACAAGGTTCCGGCCGGGAACGATTCGCCCAGCACCTTGACGAGGTTGGCATCGCCAGCCAATTCGCCGGAGACTGCCGAAACCAGGTGGATCACATGCGAATAGAACTGCACCTCGCGGTAAGTTTCCACCTGTACCTTCGAGGCGTTCCGGCTCAGGTCGTTGCGCGCCAGGTCAACCAGCATCACGTGTTCGGCATTTTCCTTCGGATCCAGCGAGAGTTTCTGGGCCAGCTCCTTGTCCTGCTCGTCGTTGCCCGTCCGGCGAAAAGTGCCGGCAATGGGATGAATAAACGCTTTGTTTTGAACGACCCGCAATTCGGCTTCGGGACTCGACCCGAAGATGCGGTAAGTTCCGTAGTCAAAGTAGAAGAGGTAAGGCGACGGGTTGATCGACCGCAGCGCGCGGTAGACATTAAAATCATCGCCTTCGAAGGCCTGTGTAAACTGCCGCGACAGCACCACCTGGAAAACATCGCCGCGGTAACAGTGCTCCTTGCCTTTGGTCACCATCTGCCTGTACTGTTCGTCGGTGATATTGGAACTCTCTTCGCCCACCGCTGAAAAACCGGATGTGATAAAATTAAGGTTGACCAGCAGGTGCTGAATGTAATCGATCTGCGATTCCTCTCCTTCGCGCAGGTTTTCGATCAGCTGGATAACATTTTTGTGGTGATCGATGGCTACGATGTACTTGTAGAAACAATATTTCACTTCGGGGATGCGGTATTCCTCTTTTTCAGGGGCCGTCAGTTCGATCTTCTCGAAATAGCGGACCGCGTCGAAGCTCATGTATCCAAACAGACCGTTGGCCGCCAGCTGCGCATCCTTCTGTTCCACCTCAAACGACTGGAAAAAATCGTCGAGCAGCCGGTGCAACGGTTGTTCCGACGAAATGGGAAGGATCGTTTTCCCGTTTCCGGCATATTCAAGGGTAACCTGGCCTTTGTCGGCGGTGAAGCAGGCCACGGGATCGAAACAGATAAAGGACCAGGCATTCTCCTGGCCACGATAGTCGGAACTTTCCAACAGGATGGATTTGGGGTAAAGGGTCCGCAGCCGCAGGTAAACGCTTACCGGCGTTACCATGTCGGCCAAAATTTTCCGGACTACCGGGGAGAATTTGATCTTTTTCATTGTTGCTCTTTTTGTTTTTCAGATAAAAAAAACGGCCCACCGTGATCCGATGAGCCGCCTTAAGTTGTTCCCATAGCGCGTGCGCTCTTCACGGATTTTGTGAAAAGTTACTGCGCCACCACCAATTATTTGAAATTATTTTTACCATTTTTTTAAAACTAAAAAAGCCTGCTCTTGTGTAAGAAGCAGGCTCCAATATCATTTAAAAATACCAATATGGCCCGATTTACTCCTTACTGAAAGTTAGAAGTCCCCACCACCAAAGCCATATTGTATTTATAAGTTTATCCATTGTCATAAATTCCGGGTGCAAGGAATGAATATTTTGAGTAAAAAACAACATTTTTTTCAAAAAACTTTACCGGCTTAAAATCTCTCCGCTGTTATTGCGCCAGTGTAAACCTGAAACTTACACCAAAATTGGTGTTCGACGTCACAAACGAACCAACATAAGGCGTATTGATTACCTTATCGTAGTATACGCGCAGCTGGAACCGGTCGCTGAGCATGTAATCGGCAGTGGTTTTGATGGTCACCGCACTTTGTCCGGCCGTGAGTTGGTCATCGTTTTCAACCAGTTTGCGCAGGACGGTTTTATTTTTCCGGAACGACAGGTCGGCGCGCAGGTTCAGGTCGTTGGAATAGGACCGCTGCGAATTTTTCGTTTTCAGGATCAGGTCCATGTGGGTAAAGCGGTACCCAAATCCAATCAGGTATTCGTTGCTGAGCGATTCGGTCAGTTGGTTGTTGGCGAAAGAGAGCGCAATGTTACGCATCCGCTTGATCTCGCCGCGGGTGGTCAGGTCGTTCATCCACGTCACATCGACATTGATGAGCGGGCTAAAAGCTTCGGTAATGCTGACCGAATTGAATTCGTAGGCCGGGATAAAGTTGTTCTGCACGTCGCGGATGTAGCTGAACCCGTCGCCCTCCTCCAGGTATTTGAGGTTGGTCAGGAACGACCCGACCGTATAACTCGACCGGTAAGCATGGGTAAAGGTCATCGATTTCATCAATAAATTCAGCTTTGGGATCCGCGAAACATTCCCTTCATACTGTACGCGCCAGTTGGGCATGATATATTTGATGGAGGGGAACATGCCGAGCGAAACCTTGTTGGGGTCTTTCCCCTGGTAGGCAGCCAGGAAGGCCGGCACCAGCACCTCGACCGACGTCGGGCCGTATCCGTCGGGGAATCCGGTGGACGGGTTGACGGCTGCCGGATCGTATCCGTAGGCGGGATTGGCCACCCGTTGCGCAGCCAGGCGCCGTGCAATCGTCAGGCGGTATTCTTTCAGTTTTTCAAAAGCTTCCGACTGGTGTACCTCCTCTTTTCCGATGGCAAAGAAAGCTGTTCCCCAGGAGAGGGTGGTCATGCTGAAATTGCCGCGTTCGGTAAAGCTGTTGGCAGAAAAACGGCCGGTACTGCTATCGTAGCTGTAAAATTCGCTGATATTTTTCGAGAAGGAGCGGTCGGCATTCACATCGATACGCAGGTCGGGCAGCGGTTCGATGTTGGCCCGGATGGTAAACCGTTCGTTGCGGGTCATCTGGAAAGGCATGTTGAGCGTAGAGTCGGAAGTGATCCAGCCTTTTTTGGCCGCCCGTTCGGCAAACTGGCGGTCCTGCCAGCCAAGCAGGAAAGGCAACCCGGGGGCAAAACTCCCGGCAAAAGGACGGTTTCCGAAGAGCGACTCATCGGGGTAGTAGCCTCCGGCTCCCATAAACGCCGGCACCGGCATGTATCCCGGCAGCACGGTTCCGCCGGTAATCCCGTAGTTCACCGAAATGGTCCGCACGCCGGTGAGCATCCGCATGCTCAGATCAAAAATATCTTTCAGCAGGTTTTTCTCCGGCTTGCCGGTCACTTTTACGTTTGCCAGCGCAATGGTGGTGTCGGGCGTAAACTCCAGGATATTTTTATCGACCACCTTTGTTTTGCCTTTGATGATCAGGCCGCGCGGATCAATAACCGACACGGTGACATCTTTGGTTCCCAGCTTGTGGTTAATCTCAATGGGCTGTCCCGAAACGATCTTCACCCCGCGCTGGTTAAATTCGGGATCGGGAGGACGCACCGGCTGCTGCTGGCTGACATTTCCGCGCTGCCCGGCGTTATTCCGCGGAGTTGCACCATACCCGTAGTTGAGGCGTCCGGTTCGCTGGAACTTGGTATCGAGCCTCCGCAGGTAGGGAATCCGGTTGTAGAACGAGGTCAGGCTGACATTTCCGGTCACCTGCAGGTTCTGTGAGTTTTCAACCACATTCCCCAACCGGATGGTGTCGGCAGTGATCGGGCCGGCCGACCAGTCGTACGTCCCCTGGTAAGTTCCGTTGACCGTCAGGAAATCAAACATCTTATAGTTGTTGATCGGCAACATGTACCTTGCATTGAAGGTGTGGCTGTAGAGCGTAGGGCGCCCCATACTCCAGAGGTTCGACAAAATGGAGTCGCGCTTCCATTCATAATCGTTATCGTGCCGGTTGATGCGGCCTTCGGGTTCGTCGATCCGCGAAGTGCTACGGCTCGAAAAATCGAAGTCGAGCGTGCGGGTGATATCGTAACGAAGATCGAAAAAGCGGTTCCACAGAAAATCCTTTTCAAAGGTGCGGGGCAAAATCATCCCGGGATTGGTGACGTTGCGCATCTGAATTTCGTTGTAGCGGCGGTACAGGTCGGTCCGGAACGAAATCTGGGTCGGCAGCGGATAGAGATTAAAATCGCCAATCAGCTTCAGCGGCCCCTTGTTCAGCAGCTGCGCTTTTTTAAACGGCTCGAACAGGGTGGGCCGGGTGTTGAAGTTGTAGGAGAGCATCCCCCGGTAAGTTTTGTCGATGTTGTAGGCGGTGTTGATATTCCGGCTGAAAATTTCGTTGTAGGCATAGGTTGCCGAGAAGTTTCCGGGATCCCACAGCCTGACTTTGGTCGTTTCTTTCCGGGGTTCTACCCGCACGTTGGTAAAGTTGAGGCTTTTTCTGACCACCAGATCCTGGGTGATCTGCTTCAGCGAATCGCGCTCCTGTTTCGACTCGGTTCGTTTCAGCGACTCATCCAGTTCGATATCCGGGTTCAACGGATTGTATTTGGGATTCCGGTTGCTGCGCGAATAGCCGAAATACATCGGGATGTTCACGCCGGCATCTTTGGGGAAGAAGCGTCCGAGGTCGAGGGAAGAGGCAATATCATACTCGGTGAGGTTATCGAGCGACCGCTCGTTCATCGACTGGTCGATGCTGCCGAAGCCGGCCGACCGGGTACGTCCGGCCAGCGTGATGGTTCCGAGATCGGCCAGGCGGGTGGTTACCCGGGCGTTGGCGGCCCATCCGCCCTCTTCGTCAAAATCAGAGAGGCGTAACTCGTTGACCCACACCTCAACCGAACGAGGGCCGGTATTCAACTGTCCTTTGCGGTTACGAACCCCCATCATCATCACCTGCACATTGCCCAGGTTGGGACTCCCTTTCACCTTCACCCGGTTTTTACCGTTGTTCCACTCCTGGTGCGGGAGTTCAAAGATGTCCTGTATCCGTAAAGTGGAGCCGGCCCGCCGGATCTCAGCATCGCGGTCGAGTTTGGCATTGGTAAACAGCTCAAGCGGAATGTCGAGCCGGTTTTCGTTGGGCCAAACCTCGTAACGGTCGCTCAGGATCTCGCCGTTGTAACGTCCGGGAGCAGTCAGTTTCAGCGGCACTTCATATTCGTAGTAGTTGTAGTTGTAGTCAGACCCCAACCGGATGAAAAAGCTCAGCTCATCGTCCTTGAGCGAAAATCCGTCGATCTCCTCGGCATGTACTTCGAGTTTCAGCCGTTTGTAGCGACGGAAATCCATAAAAATATTTTTATAGGCGGCACGGGCATCACCCTGTTCCAGATCGGTAACCTTCAGCACCATCGACTGTTCGTTGAGCTGCCGCAGCTGCGGGTTGGCCGGGTCGATCACGCGGTCGATTCCCGGGGGCAGAATATAATTGACGGGGGCGCGGCTGCCATTTTCTTCGATATTGACTGCGGAGATATCAAATCCGGCATTTACCGATTCGGGAACACCGTTTTCGGTGAGCGGACGGGTGTAGCGGCGCCAGTCGGCCCGCACCAGGTCGAGCGTGGCAAACCGGAGAATGGCCGGATCCTGGAAACCACGCAGGAACATACGCAGGAAACGGATCGATTTAAAGTCGCGGATTCCGCCAAAAACTTCGTCGGGATCGCGCACCGGGATTTTGAACTGGAACCACTTCACCTCCCCGATCTGGCCGTTTTTAAGCTGCACGCGGCTCTGCTTGACATCGGTAATGTAATTGTTTCCCAGCTGCATATCCTCTTTCCGGATGCTGATCTTGTACTGGTAATACCGTTCGTACTCATTGAGCGTATTGTCGCCGTTGATATCCTCCATGTCGGGCAGGGTGGTGGCCGAGGTGGGATAGGTTTCGGGCGACATTTCGGTGGTGGGCGAGTTTCCTTCTGTCCCGTTATACCGTTTGTAGCGCTCTAAAATACTGAGCTGCAGATCATCGTAATCTTTTCCGCGGTAGTAGTGGTAGTTATCGCCGGCGGGGTCGGCCACAATCTGTTCCAGCGAATCGTCGTCGACCACCGTGCTGACCTCATCCAGGTAATCTTTGAAAAATCTTCTCTCATCGTCATCGTTCAATCCGTCGAGCCCCACATCCTGGTATTTTCGCGAAGCGGGATTGTTATCGAAAGCATTCACCAGCGACTGCAAGGTGGAAACACGTCCCCAATTGGTGGAGTCGACATTGACCAGCAGGCCGGTGGTTGGCAGGCCGTTTTCAAACGACTTGCGCGAGTCTTTCAAAATATCTTCGGAAATATCCCCCAGGTTAAAATAGAGGTCGCCGCCCGAAAGTTGCCCGAGGGTATCGTACACAAACGGGTCCATCAGCCAAAATTCGATAAACTCAATATTGGCCGTTTCAAAATCGCTGGTTTCGATTTTACGCATGATCCCGCCCCAGCGCGATTCGGGGTTGCGTAAGGTTCCGTTGGGATTGAGCCCGGCTGAAAATGGCGACGGCTTCGCATCGAAGTTGTAAGGCCCGCGTTCGGACGGGTAGAAGGCCAGGTCGAAAACCGAAATATTGGTTGGCTGTCCCACAGGCGACTCTTTGGCCGGAAAGATCTCCTTTTCAAATACCTCACGCACAAAATGGTTCGACTGCAAATCCTTGTCATTTTTGATATGAGTAGGGGTCAGGCTGTTGTTGCGCAGAAAAAGCGGATCGATAATGTACCAGGCCAGCAAGGCGCGGTTGTAACCATATTCCCACGAGTTGGTAATATTACCTTCGGGAAAATTATCCTGAAACTGGGGCGTACTGGCCATCACCCAGTTCTGCCGGGGTTTCAGGTCAATACTGGTTTTGGTTCCCTCAAAATCGTCGACGTAGGCAGTCCCGCTCTTGTTAATCACTTTGGAGTGCCCCGGCACCAACTGGGCTACTTCGGCTTCCAGGTCGATGGCCGACGGGGTTTTGGTGCTGATAAACGGCAGCTTGTCGATCGCCTTGGTAAGCAGCATGCTCTCGGTAGAGTAACGGGTCTCCAGCCCAAACATGAGGTTGGAGATGGGATCTTCTCCGTAGTTCACCTTTTGGGTCAGCGGCCGCTCGTGCATATACAGCATGGTCGCCCCCAGGTTAAACCGGTCGGAGAAAGCGTAGTTGGCATGCGCCCCCATCAGGGTTTTACGCTGCATCGAAAAGAGGTCCTGGCTTTCGGTGGAAATCTGGATCGGGGTTCCCGCTTCGAGCAACCCCTGGTTGATGACTTTTACCCGTCCCAGGGTGTAATCCACGGTGTAGTCCACATTTTCGACCAGCTCGCGGCCACCGGCGGTAACCTTCACCGATCCCTGCGCCAGGTTCAGCGTGTTGAGCATAATTTCGGAGCCCGATTCCCCCTTGTAGCTTCCCACCAGCCGGAACTTGTTGTGTTCGGCATCCTGGCTGGCAAAAGTTTTGGTTGAATCGTAAAGCGACTGGTAGGTATATTTCTGAATTAACGCCGGATTCTGGATTGAATCGGCCAGATGGCGGCCAAAGGGTTCCACCACCGGAAAAATAATCCGGCCGGTGGCGGAGTTTACCGTTATTCCTTCAATAAAGTCGAACACCCCGTCGCTGTATGGATCCAGCTGTTTGTTCAGCTTGTCGAGGTTCAGCACATTCAGCAAAATGTGGCCGTTGATTCTGCCTTCGGGGATATAATTGATATAGGTCCCGGTAGAATCGTTCTGGTACATCACATTCAGCACAAACTGCTCGGACGAAAGCTGGTAGGCATTCAAACTGTATATGTTTTTCATCATCAGGTTCCAGGTTGGCAGCGCGGGCGACAGGTTGGTTCCCTTGAGCAGCTTCACGATCAGCGTTTGCGGGGCATCCACCCCGTCATTTGAAAATTCGCCCACCTGGAAAGTTTGCCCGTTGGCGGTGTAGTTAAAGGCAACCGCCAGCACTTCGTCGTTATTGAGCGCTGTGTTGAGCGAAATGTACCCCAGCCTTTCGTTGATGGTATATTCCGAAGGGTTCAGCTTGCGGGCCTGCTCAATCTTCTCAAAATCGCGTCCGCCGGTAAACTGCGATCCGAACTGCGCCATCACGCCGGTGATATTCTGAACATCGCGGATGGTGGAGTAGGTGTTGACCATTTCGGAGTAAAGGCCGTTGGAAGCGTTGTTGGGATAAATATTTTGAGGATAAGGTAGTCCGGGCGTCTGCTGGAACGAAGGAATGGCGTTGTAAATGTGGGGGTCGCGTTCGGCGAGGTCCTGAAAGGCAATGATGTTGCGCGATTCGGTAAAATTATTCGATTTGTTGGTTACCCACACCTCAATTTTGTTGATGGTAATTCCCGAACGGACAATCGGCAGGTTCCGCAGCGCCTCATCGTAATGGTCGCGGAAATATTGCGAAAGGAAGAAGTGGCGGTTGGCATCGTAGTCGGCTGCCGAAATTTCAAAGTTGGTAACCTGTGCGCCGCCCTCGGTCTCCATGGTCCGGTTTTCGCCTTTGTGCTGCGAAAAGAGGGTAGTGAGGGTCAGCTTTCCAAACTGCATCTCGGTTTTTACCCCAAAAAGGTTGGAGGCGCCGGTAATCAGCGAACCATTCAGCGGCAGCGACACGTTCCCCGCTTCGATCCGCTTGATGATCTCATCCTCTTCCCCCGTGTATTCGAGGTTCATTTTATTTTCATAGTCGAAGGTGGCTTCGGTGTTGTAGTTCACCCGCATGTTCATCTTGGTCCCGATCTGCCCCATCACGTTCATCTGGATTTTTTCATCAAAATCGAACGTGGGAACTTTCCGCAACCGCTCCGGAATTGCCGGATTTTCGGTCGCATTCATCTGGTAACCGAAGCTCACCTCTACGTATCCCTGCGGTTTGATGTTGATGGTATTGCCCCCGAAGATGCGGTTAAACGCCTCATTGTCGATGGTCAGTTTCGGGATCAGCGACCCGTGCTGTTCCGTGTCGAGCAGATTTTTGCGCTGCCGCCAGTAATCCTGCATCGATTTTTTAAAATCATACTGAAGGTAATCGTCCAGCGACATCGACTGGGGAAGGCGGTAGTTGAGGGTACCCACTTTTTCGTAGAAAACATACTGCCCGGTAACCGGGTCATATTCTACCTGGTAACGGATATTGCTGGGTCTTTTCAGAAAAAGGCGGGAGGTGTCCTGCTGATCGGGGTAACCAAACGGGGGCTGGTCTTTAAAGGGGAAAGGGAGGTTTCGGGTGGTATCCGTCACAACGGTATCACGCGCCCAGCCCGCTGCTCCCGGTGGAAATAAAAATTCGGGAAGCGCTGCTGCCTGGACGGGCTCTCGGCTACCAAAAGAGAAAAAAAGAAAAATAACGTTGAGAAGAAATGTATTTCCGGCTTTCGATCGTAAAATCATCCAACTAATTATAACCTTTTTAACGCTTGCTTAATTACATTCTCTACGCTGGATTGCGGATCGTCCTTCAAAATTTTTGACACAGCGGCTTCCGCCTCTTTTTTTGCAAACCCCAGCATAACTAATGCTGATAACGCTTCATTCGGGATAGTATTGTTTGCCGGAATTAAAATTTGTTCTGCCCCGGAAGCTTTACCCAGCTTGTCTTTCAAGTCGATGATGATGCGTTGGGCGGTTTTCACCCCGATCCCTTTAACGGTCTTCAGCAGCGCAACATTTTCGGACGAGACGGCCGCAATAATTTCGTCGGGCGAAAGGGTCGACAGCAGCATCATCGCCGTAGCTGCCCCCACGCCATTTACCGATAACAGATTGCGGAAAATCTCCCTTTCGCCTGCATGGGCAAAACCGTACAACAGGTGGGCATCGTCGCGGACAATCAGATGGGTAAACAGCCGGGCTTCCTTCAAGCCGTTAAGTAAGGTATAGGTATTCAGCGAAATGCGGATACTATACCCCACCCCTGCGGTTTCCACCACAACCGTTGCCGGGTTCAGTTCCGCAATCTCGCCCCGGATAAATTCGTACATACCGGATGGAGTTAAATGGTTTCGTCTTCTGCCTCCAGGTCGATATTTTCATCTACCTGGTTGGGATTGATCTCATATTTTTTCAGCGGATCGCGTGAAATTTCATGATGGATCTGCCGGTTTTTATGGATATCGATCGCCAGGTAGAGGGCTTCGCGGAACGAGTCGGGCGAGGCTTTGTCTTCGCCGGCAATATTGTAGGCCGTTCCGTGGGCCGGCGATGTGCGCACCACCGGCAGGCCGGCCGTGTAGTTGACGCCCCGCTCGAAAGAGGCCAGCTTGAAGGGAACCAAGCCCTGGTCGTGGTACATGGCCAGGATGGCGTCGAATTTCAGGTGGTCGCCCGATCCGAAGAAACCGTCGGCCGGGTAAGGACCAATGGCGACAATCCCTTCGTTGCGCGCCTGTTCAATGGCGGGGATGATCACCTCCAGCTCTTCGCGGCCCAGCAGGCCGTTGTCGCCGGCATGCGGGTTCAGCCCCAAAACAGCAATCCGCGGGTTGGTCAGGGCAAAATCCTGTACCAGCGACTGCCGTAAAATCCGCAGTTTCGACAATATTTTTTTCCGGGTAAGCTGCGCCGAAATCTCCGACAACGGAATATGCCCGGTAACCACACCGATTTTCATCGATTCACTCACCATCAGCATCAGGTAGTCGTCGGCCCGAAACTGACGGGCCAGGTATTCGGTGTGCCCGGGGAAGTTAAACCGGTCGCTCTGGATGTTGTCTTTGTTGATGGGCGCCGTCACCAGCACGTCGATCTGCCCTTTCTGCAAATCGGAAACCGCCCGTTCGAGGGCAAAATAGGAGGATTCGCCCGCAGCCGACGTCGATTTTCCCAGCTCCACTCGCACGTTCTCGTCGATGCAGTTGATGATGTTGGCCTTGTTGTGGGCCGCTTCATTCGCCGTGCGGATATGGTTAAAACTGAGCGTTTCGATATTGAGAACTTTACGGTGGTAGGCCGCCACTTTGGGCGAACCGTAAACAATGGGCGTACACATCTCCAGGATCCGGGGATCGAGCAGTGTTTTCATAATCACTTCGTAGCTGATGCCGTTGATGTCGCCCTGCGAAATTCCAACCTTTATTTTATCGTTGTAAACCATGATGTTCGGTATAATTTGCTGATTTGAAAAGATGTCAAATTTACGTTTTTATTTCATTCTATTCAAGAAGTTCAACAGGAGGCGTATTCCGCTTCCCGAACCGCCTTTGGGACGGTACCCGTCTTTTTCGAAGAGGAAGGCATTCCCGGCAATATCCAGGTGGATCCAGTCGTAGGCAGTAAAATGTTCGAGGAATTTTCCGGCGATGGTCGTTTGTCCTTCCCGGCTGCCCAGG
>JARKOX010000168.1 GCA_029975525.1 Prolixibacteraceae bacterium
GGATAAATCTGAACTACTTTAGTCGGCATTCGTATAAGAAACTAAAAATTAGCTTAACCAAAGATATTAATTATGGAATACAACAAAAAAGTAGAGGTTTTCAGCAACCTGGTGAAGATGGAAACCCTTTTCCCGGTGGAAGATAAAATCGTCCCGGGCAGTTTGGTTTACGAGTCCCTCAACCCGTTTCCCGGCTATTACAGCGACACTCCCGACTCTTCACCGCCGGTTTACCTTTACCTGGCCCTCGACCGCCAATACCGGCTCGAAGAGATCCTGCGGGCTACCCAGCAGGTCGAACCCCATTTTGAAGAGCATTTCGATGCCGGGAAAGGTATCCTCACCATCGTCAACGAAGAGATCCCGGTGATCCGGCTGCGCCACTTCGGCAATTACGATATCGTAGCCAAACTCCAGGAAGCCTATCGAAAAGAGGGGATCAACTATTTACCGCGGACTAAAAAAACCGGCGAGGAGAAAGCGTTGATCCGGATTGTAAAATTCCTCTATCTGAAACAGGTGGCCCCCTCCATTTATATCGACCTGAAAGAAGACTACCACGGTTATATCGAAATTCCGCGGTTTCTGAACTGGAAACAATTTGAAAAAGTTACCACAGACGTCAAATACAACTGGTTGGGCAGTAAATTCGATGCCGCTTCCGGATCCTTTTTTCATGACACCGACTTGCATGAATTTGTACGAATCTACTCTACCAAATTAGATACCCAGTATTTGCAGGAGATCCGGGAACTCTATCTTGAAAAGATGTGCCACCTGATCTGAACCGCAACAATTTCTTTGCAGATTTCACCAAGCAACCCATTGTAGAAACATCATTTTTTAGGCTTCGGGAAGGGATATTTATCTCACTTCCCGATTTTTTTATGCCGGAAGATCAACCTGCGAAGTTGATTTATTTGGAGAACAACCTGGCGAAATGATTTTCGAGGTGTTTGCGCATTGCCAGCCGGAACTGGTCGGCATCGCGTTTTCGAAGGATTTCCACCAGCTCTTTGTGTGAAACATAGCGTTTGTTTATAGGATGCTTGTTGATTAAATCACTGGAATAGACGTAACTGAAAACAGGCAGCAATAGCTGCTGAAACCCTTTCAGCGTCTCATTTTCGGTGATTTCGTAAAGTTTCCCGTGAAAGGATATTTCATATTCCACATCAAAAAGGATATCATCTGAAGGGGAAATTTCATTTTTAACAATCCCTGAAAGCTCTTCAATTTCACGATCGGTTGCACGTTCAACCACCAAATCGGCCATTCCCACTTCAATCACCAGGCGCATCTCGAAGATATCCTTTAACGTACTATGATCCAAAATATTGGGGATCATCGATTTTTGTAAGATTCCGGAGAGATCGGGACTTTTAATCACAGTTCCCTTGTGTTTGATCGACTCAATCAGCCCCATCGTTTTCAGCCGGTTGAGCGACTCGCGGATGACGGTGCGACTGACCCCCATTACATTTGCAAGCTCCAGTTCTTTGGGGATTAAATCACCAGGGCTTAACTCTTTCTGTATAAAAAAATCGATAAGATTCATCTCCACCTTATCGACCAGGCTTCTGGTATCGATCGCCGGTATTACTGATTTTAGATCATCAAGGTTCATGGCGTACAAAATTAGAAAGAATAATCCAAAAAAAATTTGGATATAAAAATTGAATCCAATATTTTCGTTGCGTTATGTACTACATAATACAAGCATAGGAATTAATAACTAAATCAATGGCAATGAACAAAATTTTTCTACCAAAGCCTCTTTTTGTGGCGTTTGTAATGCTGCTGATGTTTGGAAATGCTCTTGCCCAAACAGCAGTGACCGGGACGGTGACCGATGCACGGGACGGTTCAACTTTGCCGGGTGTAAATATTATTGTAGTGGGGACAACTGTTGGGACCATTACTGACCTGGACGGAAAATTTACATTAAATATTCCGGCCGACAGTAAGGAGCTGATGTTTTCCATGGTAGGCTATGCTGCCCAAACTTTACCTGTAGGAAACACTACCGTTTTTAATGTTGCACTAAAAGAATCGACCAAAGCAATTGACGAGGTGGTAGTTACCGGATACGGCGGAACACAGAAACGGTCAAAACTGACCAACTCAATTGCAAGCGTTAAGGAGGAAACCCTGAAAAACGGCGTTTACTCCAATCCGGCACAAGCGCTGTCTGGTGCGGTTTCCGGCTTAAAGGTCACCCAGATATCGGGAAGACCCGGTGCAGCGCCAACGCTGGTGCTCCGCGGCGGTACCAACCTCGATGGTTCGGGATCACCACTGGTCATTGTGGATGGACAAGTCCGTTCGATTAACGATATCAACCCGGAAGATATTGAGTCGATGGAAGTGTTGAAAGACGCCGGCGCTACTGCCCTGTATGGCGCCCGTGCCAACAACGGCGTACTGTTGATCACTTCCAAAAGGGGGAAAAAAGGAACTTCGGAAATTTCACTGAAGGTCAAAACAGCCCTGAACTACATGAACGAACCCTACGAATTTCTGAATGCTGAAGACTACCTTTACTGGGCACGTACCGGCGTGTACAATTCCGGAAGATTATGGCAAAAAACCGATGGTTCCTGGCAGGGACACGGAGCCGGGGTGCAGGCCAACTTAAACGGCGCACAGCCGTTTGGCACCGGCAACCAGTACTGGGATTCAAATGGCATTCCGCTGGACGGCAACAAGACGGCCCTGGCCATCTGGAGCCCCATGTTTCTGACCGATGCAAACAAGGTGTTGCTGGAAAAAGGATACAAAACGATGAAAGATCCGATTACCGGGAACGACATCATCTATTCCGAGTTCAACCGCATCTCTACCGCATTCAACAACCCTTCCACCACGCAGGACTACAATGTGTCGCTCAGCGGCGGAAATGACCGTGGAAATTACTATGCCGGGCTCGGTTTTCTGTACGACAAGGGGCTGCCCATCAAAACCTG
This sequence comes from Prolixibacteraceae bacterium, assembly GCA_029975525.1. GTDB lineage: Bacteria > Bacteroidota > Bacteroidia > Bacteroidales > Prolixibacteraceae > UBA1413. The sequence goes on from JARKOX010000168.1 coordinate 2,967, forward strand.
GTACCAGCGCCTGACTTTTACCTTCAATGCCGACTACAAAATCAACAACTGGCTCACCTCATTCAGCTCTTTTAACTTTAACGATGCCCGCTGGAAAGACATCACCAATCCCAACAGCGACGAAACCAGGTATCATGCCCGCATGTTGAGCGCCCCGCCCACCATGCGCCAGTACAACGATGCAGGAGAGCTGCTGCTGGGCAATAACGTCGGCGATGGAAACCCGCTGTTCAACATTGACAAATTCATCCGGAAAAACCAAACCGACAAATTCACTTTGGGGCAAAGCTTCAAAGTCGATTTCTACAAGGGGCTTTTCCTGAAACTGAATGCCAACTGGATGTTCGACGAAGGTTTCTATGAAGCTTTCAACAAAGACTATCTGAACAGCCCGGGAACCTGGGTCAGGACCCGCAGTTCGTCGGCAAATTTCGAGCGCACCCTCCGTCAGACTTACAATGCGGTGCTCAACTATGATGTTAAGATTGCGGACGCCCACTCCATCACAGCGCTGGTTGGATCTGAATTCTACGACACTTATTACAAAGGTTTTGAAGCCGCAGGATCAGGAGCGCCTACCGATGACTTTATGGACCTGGGGCTGACTTCAAATAAAGAAGGGATGCGAGCAATCGACTCCTACCACAGCCGTTCAAGAATCCTCTCCTTTTTCGGCCGTGCAAACTACGACTTTAAGGAAAAATACCTGGTCGCATTAACGGCCCGTCAGGACGGTTACTCCATCCTGATTGACAACCGCTGGGGATTTTTCCCGGGAGTTTCGGCCGGCTGGGTAGCTTCAAAAGAAAACTTTATGAAAAACTTCTCGTCGGTTATCTCTTTTCTGAAATTGCGGGCCAGCTACGGATTAAACGGTAATGTATCCGGGATCGGAACCTACGAATTACAGGGCAGTTACAACTCCTCGCTTTATGGCGGCAACGTGGGATATGCGCTGGGAAACCTGCCTAATCCAACCTTGAAATGGGAACGTTCCAATACTGCCGAAGGAGGTATCGACATCGGAGTGCTCGAAAACAGGATCAATGCCAATTTTACGTACTACAACCGGCTCACCCTCGACAAATATGCCAATATTCCGTTGCCCATAACTTCGGGATACTCCTCCATCCGCTCAAACAATGGGGAAATCCGGAATAAGGGGATTGAGCTCGACCTGGGCGTGAAAGTTATCCGCAAGAAAGAGCTGAGCTGGGATGTGAACGCCAACATCACCTACAACAAAAACACGATAGAAACATTGCCCGACAACGGACTGGAACGGAACAGGCAGAGTGCCTTTCAGGTTTATGATCCGGCGACCAAACAGCTGATTTGGGTCGGAGGTTATCAGGAAGGACAAACTCCCGGTGCGATCTACGCATTTGTTGCCGACGGTATTTTTAAAGATGATGCACAGGTTGCCGCAATTGCCGGAAACCGTACCGACATTACCTCGGGAAACAACGGCAGCAACGGTCGAAAACTGGTTGGCCCCAACCTGTTCAACGCGATGACCGATGCCCAGAAAGCCAATGTATTGCCCATTCAGCCGGGTGATGTCATCTGGCGGGACGTAAACGGGGACGATGTTATCGACAACTTCGACATGGTTTATGTCGGCAACCGGACCCCAAAATGGTTTGGCGGGCTCAACACCAACCTGTCGTGGAAAGGACTGGTCCTGACTGCACGCATGGACTATGCGCTCGGTTTCAAGCAGATCGACGACATCCTTCCGTGGTTTATGGGGATGATGCAGGGGTCATACAACACCGTGGTTGAAACCAAAGATACCTGGACAACAGAAAATCCGAACGCCCAATATCCTAAATACATGTGGGCCGACCAGCTGGGTAAACGCAATTATGCCCGGCAGTCTACCCTCTTCATCTACGACGCCAGCTACCTCTCCTTCCGTGAAATTTCACTCTCTTACAACCTGCCCAAAAGTTTATTGGAAAACACAGGTGTCCGCGGGGTTGAACTGTCGGTTACCGGTCAAAACTTAGGCTACCTCACCGCTTCAAAACTCTACACCCCTGAAGTGGGCGGCAATGTGAACGGAGGATACAGCCTCCCGCGTACAGTAATTTTTGGCTTGAACCTGAAATTCTGATCCGGCATTCACTTACATGTAACTGAATTAAAAAAGAATGAATATGAAAAAGATAAAATATATCCTTTCCATTTTGGCGCTGGCCGTTTCGCTGGTCTCGTGCGATTCGCTGGAGCTGGCTCCTGAAGATTTTTACGGCAGTAACAGTTTCTGGAACAACGAAGCTCAGGTAAAAGGTTTTATCCTGGGAGCCCACTCCCAACTGCGCAGTGCCCACACCAATCTTTGGCTGATGGGAGAGGCCCGCGGGGGGCTCCAGAAAAGCGGAACCTCATCGACCGCCACCAGTCTCGACTATTCCAGTCCGTATAAAGATCAGGACTTCACCAAAGATAAAGCCGGGTTAGATTCGTGGGGTGGTTTCTACGGAAGGATCCTCAACCTGAACCTGGGAATCAAAAAAGTGGAAAACGAATGCGCTTTCCTTTCCGAGGCCAGTCGCAAATATTACCTGGGCCAACTTTATGGGCTGCGGGCATTTAATTACTTCTGGCTCTACCGGACCTACGGCGGCGTCCCTATCAATTCCGAAACAAAAATCCTCGAAGGGGTTACCACTGCCGCACCGCTCTATCTCGAACGTTCATCTCCAAAAGTAACGCTCGACTTCATCAAAGCCGACATTGCCAAGTCTGAAGAAAATTTCGGCGCCGACGTTACCATGCCTTACGGGCCGGCAGCATGGTCAAAATATGCCACATTGATGCTGAAAGCTGAAGTTTTCCTCTGGTCGGCCAAAGTAACTACCGGCGACCAGGTTCCGGCAAGCGGCGACCTGGCTGTAGCCGAAACTGCCCTTAACGAAGTGAAAGGGAAATTTTCGCTCCAGGGGAAATTCTCCGATGTTTTTGCCTACACCAAAAAAGGAAACAGCGAAATCATTTTTACCCTCCGTTTTTTGGACAACGAAGCCACCAACTTCGCCGGCAATTTCGCCTATTCCGACAATGTGTTCATCGGTATCAAATACAACAAAAACCTGAAACTGATGACAGACACCCTGCTATTGAAAGGAAATGGAATTCTGCGGAATGAATATGTCTTTCAGCTGTTCGAAAGTTATAACGACCTCGACTCCCGGAAAACAGCCACTTTCCTTGACTTCTACAACAAAAAGAACGACGCTCCTGCCGACGGCGGCATTGTCCTGCGGAAATTCCTGGGGCTGATCAACGCCAACGGGGTACGCGTGTATGCCGACGATGTGCCGGTTTACCGCTACGCCGATGTACTGCTGATGCTGGCTGAGGTAGAAAACAAAAAAGGAGGCGCCCCGGCCCAATATATCAACGAAGTGCGGAAACGGGCCTATGGCAACAACTACAACGCTGCCCAACATGGTTATGTCAATGGCAGCTTTGCTGAGAATGAACTGGCAATTCTGCTCGAACGCGACAAAGAATTTGTCTGGGAAATGAAGCGCTGGTTTGACGTTTGCCGTTTGCAGGACGCCAATGGAAAACCGCTGGTCTTCTCCTCGTCCCTGCCTTATGGAGCCCGCATCCCGGTATTAAACGAAACCACCGAAGCCCACAAAGTGCTCTGGCCGGTTGATGTGAACACCTTGAATGCCGATCCGAAACTGCAACAAACGCCGGGTTACTAATCCCGCCGAGATAAAAAAGTTACCTTCCTTCCGGGAATAAACAACAGCACAACGGTATTCGGAACGTCCGAATTTCATAGTTTGTTAAGTTAGATTTGGTTTAGTATGAGAACAGGAAGGCCCTTTTCCAGGGCCTTCTTTCTCTGATCACAAAATCTTCCCGAAGGATTTGTCCTCATTCAAAAAAGAAGCTGCGTCAAGTTATTCATTGTTCGCGTTTTCTTTATTTTGTATAACTAGAGGCTGGTGACCATTGATTTCAGCCGCTACGTTTTGATTATTCTTAAAACCAATCTCATCCATATGAAACTGCTATTTGCCACCCTGCTTCTGATCTTCGCTTCGTTTCATTGCAAACCCAGCGATCCGGCGCAGGCCAAAACTCCCCGCATCAGCGAAACCGAACTGCTTCAGAAAAGGGTCCCCCTCTTCCTCGACCGGAAAGAGAACAACCTGCTCGAACTCAAAATCAAAATTGCCGCCGATGCCCCTCCGCTGGTTTTAACCCGTATCGTGCTGCGATTTGCCGAAGGGAGTAACCTCAGCGCGGTTTCATCGGTTTCCGCAATGCTTTCCGAAGATACCCCGTTTGGTTCAGCCAGCCCAAAAAAACTTGCGGTCGAGCTGAACGGAAACCGCCAGCTGGCTGACGGCACCCATATCATCCACTTCCGCTTTGCGGCCAACAAAGCAGCCAGTCTGCTGGCCACTTTCCGCGTCACCACGGCCGAGCTGTTTTTCAGCAACCACCAGTCGGTTCAGGTAGCGGCTGACGGAAACTTTGTTTACCGCCCTGCCTTGGTGCTCCGCGCGCAGGGGCAGGATCACTGCGACACTTACCGGATCCCCGGGTTGGTCACCTCCAACCGCGGAACCCTGATTGCCGTGTACGACAACCGTTACAACAACAGCAAAGACTTACAGGAAGATATCGATATCGGGATGAGCCGCAGCACCGATGGCGGACAAACCTGGGAACCCATGCGGGTTATCCTCGACATGGGCGAATGGGGCGGCCGGCCGCAACAGCTCAACGGGGCCGGCGATCCCTGTGTGTTGTACGACCCAGCCACCCACACCATTTGGGTGGCTGCTCTCTGGATGAGCGGATCGTCGCCCGACCAAATGCTTTGGTGGGCCTCCAAACCTGGCATGAAACCGGAAGAAACCGGTCAGTTTATGCTGGTCAAAAGTACCGACGACGGGCTCACCTGGTCCCCCCCGGTCAACATCACCGAGCAGATTAAAAACCCGGGGTGGCAACTGCTTTTGCAAGGCCCGGGCCGCGGAATCACCATGAAAAACGGCACGCTGGTTTTTCCGGCCCAGTTTAAAGCCGACATCGGCCAGAAAGCGCTGGACGGCGGAGCCTACACCTGCCATTCGACCATTGTGTACAGCCGTGACCACGGACAAACCTGGCAAATCGGCTCCGGGGCAAAAACCAACACCACCGAAGCACAGGTGGTAGAACTCGCCGACGGCACCCTGATGCTCAATATGCGCGACGACCACAACCGCAAAGACAAAGGCGAAACCAACGGACGTGCCGTTGCCGTTACTGCCGACCTGGGTAAAACCTGGACCGTTCACCCCTCTTCGAATTCGGCGCTCCCCGAATCCAACTGCATGGCCAGCCTCATCGACGCCCCGGTCAAAATCAACGGAAAAACACAGCAGGTTCTTTTCTTCTCGAATCCCAACAATAAAAATGAACGTAAGAACATGACCATCAAAGCCAGTCTGGATGGCGGGTTAACCTGGCCCGAAAAACTCCAGGTGGAACTCAACGAAGAGGCTGGCTATGGATATTCGTGTATGACTATGGTTGACGAAAACACGGTGGGGATTATTTACGAAGGCGTAAAAGAAATCTTTTTCCAAAAGGTACCGGTGAATGAACTGTTGAACAATGCTCTTAAATAACTCCTCATGTTTGTCAAAATAAGGTATATTGTGCTCTTTTGCATTCTGCTGTCCACCTCTGTTCTTCCGCAGTGCAGCGCTGAAAAAACAAAATCCCCCGCGTTGATTCCGATGCCTCAACACCTGCAGTGGAACGGGCAGAAATTCAACATGGCCGACAGCAGTTTGCGATTTGTGCAACGCCTGGTGCCGCAACTCCCCAACATTGCAATGAACCACCAGGAGGCATACTCGCTGGAGGTTACCAACGACTCACTGATTCTTTCGGCCCTTACCCAAACTGGATTGTTCCGCGGATTGCAAACGGTGAGGCAGCTAATCAGCTCTGAAAAGGGCAACCGGTTTGTTGCCGGCTGCAGCATTACCGATTGGCCAGCATTTCAGATACGAGGTTTCATGCAGGATGTGGGGCGAAATTTCCAAAGTATGGAAATGCTGAAAGAACAAATTGATGTGCTGGCGGCCTACAAACTAAATGTCTTCCATTTTCATGTTACCGACGACCCCGGCTGGCGGCTGGAAAGCAAATTATATCCGCAACTGAATGCCCCTCATACCATGAGCCGCTGGCCCAATAAATACTATACCCAAAAAGAGTTCAGGGAACTGGTTGAATATTGTCGGGAACGACATATTACCCTTATTCCTGAGTTTGACATACCCGGTCACAGCACAGCATTCCGGAAAGCTTTCGGTTTTGACTCCATGAGCGACCAGCGGGTAGAGCCGGTTTTAATCGACCTCATCGATGAATTGTGCAGCCTGGTCCCGGCCAGCGAAATGCCCTATATTCACCTGGGAACCGACGAGGTGTGGCACAGTTATGAAAAGCCCGCGCCAACCCTCCTGCCCACGCTGGCCGAACGGATAACCATCCACCATAAACGCCAAATTATTGTGTGGCGCCCCGGACAGCCAATTGCCGGCGATTCGGTTTCCATCACCCAGCTTTGGTCGTCGAGTGGCCATCCCAAACCAGGTCATCGCTATCTCGACTCAAGGCTCAATTACCTGAATCACCTCGATCCGCTGGCCGGAATCCCCCAGTTGTATTATGAACGTATCAACGGCGCCGCGCACGGCGATTCCTTACGGATGGGCGGTATCTTATGCTGCTGGAACGACAACCTGGTTTCCGATGAATACGACATCCTTCGCCACAACCCGGTTTATCCCGGGATAGTGACTTACAGCGAAACTTCCTGGTCAGGGCAGCCGGCTAACTTTGGCGAAAACTATCTGGCTCAATTTCCGCCTGCCGGCGAGGAAGCATTTCAGAAATTCCGGGAGTTTGAAGAGCGGCTAGTCTGCCACCGCGATTTGTATTTCCGGGACAAACCGTTCCCCTACGTAAAACAAACCTCCATTCAATGGCGCATCATCGGCCCTTTCAACCACAACGGCGATGTAAACAGGAGTTTCTCGCCGGAAGATTCCATTGCCTCAGCGTATGTTGCCGATTCGGCACACTATAGCTGGTCAGAGCCAATTACCGGAGGAACGGTAAACCTCCAGCACTTTTTTGGTTATCCGTCGTGGTTCCCCAAAGAGGAGGGGACCTATTATGCTTTTACCCGCCTATGGTCGCCAGCCCGACAAACCGTGGGCGCCTGGATAAGTTTTCACGACTGGTCGCGGTCGGGTGGCAGACGCGGCGGCCCTTTCCCGCAACAGGGTGAGTGGCACAACACCAACCCCAAAATTTGGGTCAACGGCCGCCTCATCCCACCGCCTGTTTGGAACAACCCCGGAGTTGAAGCCAACTCCGATGAAACCCCTTTTAGTGATGAAAATTATTTTTTTCGAGAGCCGGCGAAAATCCAACTGGAAAAAGGATGGAACCTGGTATTGCTGAAAATCCCGGTGCTGAAAAATACCTGGAAGCGGATGTTCACTTTTGTTCCGGTAGCGACAGACCAGGGAACTGTAAAAGAGGTTGAAGGACTTCGGTTTGAACCCCTCATTAAATAATCATCTGAAAACAAGAAGGTATGAAAAAGCGATATTGGGCTTTAGAAAGAGATCTGAGACCGTTTTCAACGGTTATTCCGTTGAACAGTTCGCCATTTTTGCCGGCAAATGTCCCCTCAAAACCCATTCGGTAGCCGGTGCAGGCAGTTGGTAAAAATCGCCCCAAAAAGGCTCAACAGTTGAAATTGATATAAATCAAAAATAGCAAGAAACATGAAAACAGAAGGATTAATTGCAGCGCCTTTCACCCCGATGGATGAAAAAGGAAATGTTGTTTACGAACGGATTGAAGCTTATTACGATTTTCTGGAAAAAAACAAGGTGGTGGGCGCCTTCATCAACGGCTCAACCGGCGAAGGCGTTTCGCTTTCGCAGCACGAACGGATGAAAATCACGGAACACTGGACAGCCCGCTCCAAACAGAAAAAGAGTGTAAAAGTCATCAACCTGGTAGGCGGAACCTCGTACGTCGAGTGTATTGAAAATGCCCTACATTCCGCCCAAAACGGGGTAGCCGCCATTGCCTTGCTGGCCCCGTTCTATTTTAAGCCGGGAAACGCCAGGCAGCTGGCCGAATTTTGCGCCCGGGTGGCCGAAGCCGTTCCGCAACTGCCCGTTTATTTTTACCACATCCCGGTACTGACCGGCTGTAACGTATCCATGCTCGACTTTTTGAAAGAAGCCGCGCCCATCATCCCCAACCTGGCCGGGATCAAATACACCCACGAGGATTTTATGGATTTCCTGAGCTGCATCCATTTCATGGACGGTAAATACGAAATGTTGTGGGGCCGCGACGAAAACCTGCTTTCTGCGCTGGTGCTGGGAACCCGCAGCGGAGTAGGCAGCACCTACAACTACGCTGCGCCGCTCTATTACAAACTGATCGAAGCTTTTGACAACGGCGACCTGCCGCTGGCCCGAAACCTCCAGCAGCTCTCCATCAACATGATCAGGCTGCTGGGCAAATACGGCGGAATTTCCACCGGAAAAGCCTACATGAAATATGTAGGTTTCGACTGCGGAGAATTCAGGTTGCCTGTAAAAAACATGCGTCATGATGAATATAAAAAATTTGCGGAAGAGGTTCGTGCGCTCAATATGGCCGAACTGTTTTCAAAATTGTAGTTTACCCGTTATTCTTTTGCTGACCATGGCCCTTTTTACTGAAAACAGCTGCCGGCCCGCCGCAGACGGGATAAGTTTCCGCTGGCACGAACTGCCTCCGCTTCCGCCTTCGCCCGGGGAAACGGAGCAGCCCGGAGTTGCCGGGCCGCTGGCCGGGGCGCACGGTAACCGCCTGCTGGTTGCCGGCGGTGCAAATTTTGCGGGCGGGCTTCCCTGGCGCGGCGGCACCAAAATCTACCACGACGAAATTTTCCTGCTCGAAAAAAACGGGCCGGAAAACTATTTCTGGAAACAGGCGGAGGAAAAACTCCCCTTCCCGCTGGCTTACCCGGTCTGCCTCTCCCTTGCGCAGGGGGTGGTCAGCATCGGCGGTGAGAATGAGCAAGGCCCGCTGAACGACGTCCTGCTCCTGACTTTTGCCGGCCAAACGGCCAACATCGAATGGCTGCCCCCGCTACCGCTGCCCCTGTCGACAGCCGGCGCCGCCGCAATCGACTCCACCCTGTTTGTGGCCGGCGGATCGGACCAGACCGGCGCTTCTTCGGCATTTTTGACCCTCGACCTCCAAAACCGGACGCTCGGCTGGCAAAAGCTGCCCGACCTCCCCGAAGCATTGTCGCACGCGGTAGTCGTCAGTCAGCACGACGGCAAAGAGCGTTGCGTCTACGTGCTGGGCGGACGAAACAAAACGTCGGAAATTTCCACTTTCCTGAGCAGTGTCTGGAAATACACTCCTTCTGCCAAAACCTGGACAATGGAAAGCCAGATCACCGAAGCGGGGCAACCGTCGGCACGGTCTGCCGGAACCGGCATTGCGGCGGGCAACAACCTGATCGCACTGTTTGGCGGTGACCCGGGAATCTTCTTCAACCGCACCGAACAGCTCAACAATGCCATTGCAGCCGCAACATCCGACGCCGAACGGCAAAAACTGCTGCTCGAAAAAGATTCGATGCTCACCAGCCATCCCGGCTTTTCCCATACTGTCCTCCTTTATAATACGGTAACCAAAACCTGGACGACGGCCGGAAGCCTCCCGGAGCATCCTCCGGTAACCACCACTGCCTTTTACTGGGATAACCAGGTTATAATCCCTTCCGGCGAAATCCGGCCGGGAGTCAGAACACCCAAAATAATGGGTGCCGAAATTTCAACCGCAAAATAGAATGTGATGGAAAAAGATTTCAAAAAACTGGCTGCACAATACCGGCACGAACTGCTGGTCAACGTGGTTCCCTTCTGGGAAAAACACTCGAAAGACACGGTGTTTGGCGGCTACTTCACCTGTCTCGACCGGCAGGGCAATGTTTACGACACCGACAAGTTTATCTGGCTGCAGGGGCGGCAGGTGTGGATGTTCTCCACTCTTTTCAACAAAGTGGAACAGAAACCCGAATGGCTCGAAATGGCTCTGCACGGCGCCACGTTCCTGCAAAAATATGGTCACGACGGCAACCTCAACTGGTACTTTTCACTCACCCGCGAAGGAAAGCCGCTGGTCCAACCCTACAATATTTTCTCCGACTGCTTTGCGACAATGGCTTTCGGGCAACTATTCCAGGCTACCGGAGAGGCCCGGTTTGGCGAAATTGCACAAAATACGTTTTCCAATATTCTGAAACGCAGCGACAACCCGAAAGGGCAATACAGCAAGGCCGTTCCCGGAACCCGTCCGCTGAAAGGTTTTTCACTGCCCATGATCCTCTGTAACCTGTCGCTCGAAATTGAACACCTGCTGCCCCGCGACCTGGTTGAACAGACCATTGAAACCTGCATCCGCGAGGTGATGGAAGTTTTTTACGACCCACACACGGGACTGATCCTGGAAAACGTCAAGCCCGACGGCTCTTTTTCCGATTCCTTCGAAGGGCGCCTGCTCAACCCCGGCCACGCCATCGAAGCGATGTGGTTTATCATGGATCTGGCGGTCAGGCTAAACCGACCCGCACTGACGCAGCAGGCGGTAGAAATTATGCTTCGCACCCTCGAACATGGCTGGGACAAACAGTTTGGCGGCATCTTCTATTTCATGGATATCAAAGGTTACCCGCCACAGCAGCTCGAATGGGACCAGAAACTCTGGTGGGTACATGTGGAAACGCTCATCAGCCTCATCAAAGGTTATGCGCTGACCGGCAATCCCGATTGCCTCGCCTGGTTTGAAAAGGTGCACGACTACACCTGGTCACATTTCGCCGATCCTGAATTTGGCGAATGGTTTGGGTATCTCAACCGCCGGGGCGAAGTGCTCCTCCCGCTGAAGGGCGGAAAATGGAAAGGGTGCTTCCATGTTCCCCGCGGACTGTTCCAGGTCTGGAAAACCCTGGAAAAAATCTAAAAAAAACAGCGCTGAGTCTGTCATTTTGGGATTGCGACAAATCACTTACAATTGCTGAAAATGAGTAATACCCGCTTCAACAACGTTTATCCCTGGATAGTGGTGGCCCTGCTGTGGGTGGTGGCCCTGCTCAATTATATGGATCGTCAGATGCTTTCGACCATGAAAGTAGCCATGATGGGCGACATCCGCGAACTGGAAACTGCCGGAAATTTCGGCCGGCTGATGGCGGTCTTTCTCTGGATTTATGGATTGATGAGTCCGATGGCCGGACTGATTGCCGACCGGGTCAACCGGAAGTGGCTGATCGTCATCAGCCTTGGCGTATGGTCGGCAGTGACCCTGACGATGGGGTATGCCACTACGTTTAACCAGCTGTACGTCCTGCGCGCGATTATGGGGGTCAGCGAAGCGCTCTACATCCCGGCGGGGCTGGCGCTGATTGCCGACTACCATCGCGGGTCAACCCGCTCGCTGGCCGTGGGGATCCACATGACAGGCCTCTACTTTGGCCAGGCACTGGGCGGATTCGGCGCCACCGTTGCTCACCATTGGTCGTGGCAGCAGGCTTTCCACCTGTTCGGGCTGATCGGAATCGTCTACAGCGTGATACTGGTCTTTTTGCTCCGCGAAAAAAGGGGAAACCCGGTTCCACCGAAAGCGATAAAATCCGGAGGAATGGGTTCGGTACGTCACAGTTTGGGCATGCTGCTCGGAACCATCAGCTTCTGGGTGATCCTCTTCTACTTTGCAGCTCCCAGTTTTCCGGGATGGGCGGCCAAAAACTGGATGCCAACCCTCTTTTCCGACAGTCTGGGAATTGATATGTCGAAAGCCGGGCCACTCTCCACCATCACCATCGCCGCCTCGTCATTTGTAGGAGTGATCTCCGGTGGTATCCTGGCCGACCGCTGGGTGTTGCGGAACCTCCGCGGACGGATCTATACCGGCGCAATCGGACTGGGGCTGACCATTCCGGCGCTGCTGCTGCTGGGATTTGGCCACGGACTGACCGGCGTTGTGGGAGGAGCCGTGCTGTTTGGAGTGGGTTTCGGTATGTTCGACGCCAACAACATGCCCATCCTTTGCCAGTTTGTTTCGCCGCGCCACCGCGCTGCCGGCTACGGACTGATGAACATGACCGGCGTTTTTGCCGGCGCCTTCATCACCGACCTGCTCGGCCGGTCGACCGATGCCGGCAACCTGGGCCGCGACATGGCCCTGCTGGCCATTCCGGTGGCTCTTGCCATCCTGCTGCAACTTTCCATACTCAAGCCCAACGTAGCCGACAGAACGGAAGACTGAATCCCGGCTCGGTTTTTTGGGCATGACTGCGGGTTTAAGAATAGATTTTTAAGGTAAGTCCTGATATCTCGATTGCTTTGCTGTTTTAAAAGCCACAGTAACCATTTTCAGTTTTCATCTTTCAACAACATCCTCTTTGAATATTTTTTTCTCATCGGCACACAACATTTTTTTGAGCTATTTGGGGAGATAACTCTTTTTTAAATCCTCATAAAACACTTAAAAATAAACAATTAAATAAATCTACTATTTAAATAGTACTTTTATTATAAAATTAGTTGCTTTTTCGAATTCTATCTACTAAGTTTGTAGTAGAAAAATTTAAATCATGAAGCAACTTACCAAAGCCGAAGAGCAGGTGATGCACATTTTGTGGAGCCTGAAAGAGGCGATCGTCAAAGAGGTGGTCGAGGAGTTCGACGAGCCCCGTCCGGCATATACCACGGTAGCAACCGTACTGAAAGTACTGGAAAAAAAAGGATTTGTTGACCACAAAACCATTGGCAACACGCACCTCTTTTTTCCGTTGGTCACCAAGCGCGAGTACACCCGCTTCCAGTTCAGCTCCCTGCTGAAAGACTATTTCAACGGCTCTTTTCCGAAGATGGCCACTTTTTTCGCCCATGAAAACAACCTGACGATGGCCGATCTGGAAGAGATGCTGAAAATAACCGACGAAGAGATCAGCAAAGAAAATCCGCAACCCGATCAGCCATGAATACTCTTTTATTTTTACTGACCGAAGCCTCGGTGGCGATGGCGCTGTTGTACGCCGTCTACTGGTTCTTCCTGCGGAAAGAGACCTTTTTCCGCGCCAACCGCTTCTATTTGCTGGGCGCACTGCTGCTGTCGGTTTTTCTTCCGCTGTTTCCGTTCCGTTACACCGTGTGGATTGAGGCCGGCTCCTCGCCTACCACTTTCGAAGCCCTGACTGAAGCTTTCCGGAATGTAAAACCAGAAGAAACGATTGCTCAGGGCACCAGCGCCATTCTCTCGCCAGCTCTTTTGCTGACAATGATTTACTTAGCCGGCGCCGCGCTGGTTTTTTCCCGGCTGCTGATCCAATCCGTTAAATTGCTGAAGATAGCTTTCAGCACCAAAATATTTAAGTCCGACGATGTAAACCTGGTTGAAAACAACCGCTACCTGCTGCCGTTTTCGTTTTTCAACTTTGTGTTTTACAATCCGGATATTCACAAACAGGAAGACCTGGCGGTAATTCTGGCTCACGAAAGGGTACACATTCGTGAAAACCACTGGGTTGATCTGCTTTTTACCGAACTGTTGACAGTTGTTTTCTGGTTTAATCCGTTTGTTTGGTTGTTTGAGCGCTCCATCAAACAAAACCACGAGTACCTGGCCGACGAAGGTGTCCTTGCGCAGGGACGCAGCGTGAACCGGTACCAGACTTTATTAATTAACCAGTTGATGGGCGTACCGGTGGCAGGAATTACCAACCACCTGATTTTTGCCCTCAACGCAACACGTTTTAAAATGATGACAAAAAAGAAGCACTCAAAAATCAGGGCCATCCGGCTGGCCTGGGCGTTACCCGTTGTAGCTGCCCTGCTGGTTGCCTTTGCCGAGCCTGCGTATCAGACACGCACTCCGGAACAGCCCCGCACCCCACAACCTGCAAGCGAACAGTCTCCCAAAAAGTTTACCATCAAAGGAAAGGTGGTTACTAAATCAGACGGGAAACCGCTGCACGGCGCCAGTGTTATTATCCAGGGAACCTCGGTTGGAACCATCACCGATGCAAACGGCGAATTCACCCTGGTTGATCCCCATCCTGCGGAAAAAGAATCTCCCGAAGGTCAGTCAACCATCCTGTCGTGCAATTTAGTGATCTCGTATATTGGTTTTGAAACGTTGTTTATCCAATCAAATGTTTCGGGTAGTGCAGCTCCGGAGAGACATTTAACAGCCGAGTTAAAAGAAGGCGTTTACCACATCAATCCTGAAACCGATTTTAAGGTTCCGCCCCCGCCGGCAAAACCAAAACAGGAAAAGCAGGCTGCCGAAAATGAAATGCAGGAAGTATTTACCGTGGTCGAACAGATGCCGGCTTTTCCCGGTGGATTTTACAAACTCGGAGAATATATCCGGGAGAAAAAAAGCAAAGAAAAAGTCCTCACTGCAGGGAAAATACTGGTTGGTTTCACCATCGACGAACAAGGAAAGCCAATCAACATCAAAATTCTGAAATCGGATAATGACGCGGCCCGACAGGCGGCAATCGCCATTGTTCAGGGGATGCCCGCCTGGCAACCCGGCAAACAGCGCGGAAAACCGGTTCCGGTGAATTACACACTGCCGCTGGAGTTTTGAAGAAACAGAAAAGGTGGCTCCTCGCGGACCACCTTTCTCTTTCTGATCAGCTACCAGTTGCCCTCCCGCTGGTATTTACCAGACATGGGCAGGGTCTGAATTTTTTGGCCAAATTCGTAACGCAGCCCCAATGAAAACTGAAAGTTGGTTTTGTTGTCGATATCCGGATTGTCCAACAGCTCCAGTTTGCTCCAGTTTAGCAGCGGCTCAACAATAAGCCCATTTTTCAGCGGTAAATAGGCTGATGCATAAGCTCCCGAGAAGGTGGTCCCCAGCCGCAGATTGATTCCGCTCCGGGAACCAAAACCGGTTCCGATTCCCAGCTGGTTACAGTAGCCCGGCAGCGCCGACGGGAAATGGTCGGCCAGGTGATAATCGACAAACACCCATTCGCGCGGGCCAAACCGGAGATAGATCTGCGGATAGAAAGCGGTCATTTTTCTGCCGGAGCCAGGAACCCCGGTGCCATCATCCTTCGGATTGTCGAGCGAATAGCCCACATTCCCCAGGTGCAGGCCCCCGCCAAATCCAAACCAGCGGCTATCGAATTTAAGGTACGGGTTAATGCCCAAAAGGGTCTTATCTGACTTAACCGAATCACTCAGGTTGGTTTCCACATAATTTCCGGCGTAAACATTCATCCCGTAATTGGTCTCCTCACGAAGGGTAAGATTTTCATTTCTGAAATTTAATCCGGCGCCAGCCAGGGTATATTTTTGTTTGAAGTAGGTGGTGTTGCTGACGACGTCGCACCCGCTTCCCGAACGCAGCGTGGCCGAGTTGTGGTAATCTCCGGTGGCAAAGCCGACACCAATGGATTTCGACCGTTTAATCCGTACCGAGTCGGTACTGTTTTCCGGCAGCGTTTGGCTCATCAGCAGAAAGGGAACGATGAGCAGGGAGGTGTACAGCAGCCGGTAACGCACCAGCCGGTAGTTCCGGAAAATATACTGAACCGTAAAAAAGGCCGCCAGCCCAAAAACCGTCAGCAGGGCAACCAGTTCCATGGTTTGAAACCAGCCGGCAAAACTCCAGATCAGCAATGTAGAAAAAAAGAAGAGAGACAGGATAGAGGCGAGAGACGGCAGCGCAATGTCGCCAACCGCAGCGGGAACACGGCCGGATCTGGCTTCGCGCCACGCCAGCAGCAGCACAAACAGCGGAAGCAGCACCACAATAACCCACTGGGTCTGGTTCAGCATGCCGATCATTGTTCCGCCATTGGTGTGCGCCAGCGGATCTCTGAAAAATTCGGTTACCAATCTCACCAGCAGCAACAAAACAAAGGAAAAGAGGAAAGAACTGCCACCGGCTTTCCACCGCCGCCGGAAGCTCAGCACCAAGGCCACTGCCAGCAGGCAGCCGGCCAGTTCGTAAAGCTGCACGGGATGCACCGGCAGTGAAAAAAACTCTTCGTTTCCGATCAATACTTCCTGGTGATGAAAAAAATGGGGCAACGTGTAAGGCGGATATTGTACCGCCCACGGAAGGGAGCTCGGTTTTCCGAAACAGCAGCCGTTAAAAAAACAGCCCACCCGCTGAATAGCGAGGGCCAGCGGCAACACTACCGCAAAGGCATCCCAGAAGTTGGGTTTAAACTTCAGCCACCACTTCCCGATCATCAACCCGGCGCCCCCCAGCAAAAGTCCGCCGAAGAGCACCTTTTTCGAAGCCGGAACGACAGCCAGGTTTTCAAACATCACCCTCCATTCGTCAGCCGACAATGCAAAAACTTTGCTGCCGATGACAAAAAGAATTCGCGAAAAAGTCAATATCAAGATCCACGGAAGGATCGGGTAATTTCTTTTGTAACCCTCATAAAGCAGGATCATCAGGGCAACCAGAAAAGAGACCGAATAGAACAGCCCGAAGTAGTGTTGGGGGGGCGGCAATTGAAATGTTAAAACACTCATGGCTTCCCGAATTTAGTTGGTACGTTGGGTATTACGAAGAAACCACAGAATAGTTGAAAAATTTTTCTGCTATCAAAAGGGCCTCCGCCAGCAAGTTCCGGAGGCGGCTGGCTGCTCACCGGGTGATGCCAAAACCGGTTTACTTCTGAAGAAAGTTGCCTTCAGCCCAAAAAAATACCCGGTCGTCAAAACCGGGTACTTTTCAGAAGAAACCAAGCTCCAGCCGGGCCTCTTCACTCATCATCGATTTTTCCCACGGAGGGTCGAACGTAAGTTCCACATTGGCATCTTTAATGCCCTCCACCAGCAGCGCCGATTGTTTGACATCCTGCAGCAACATGTCGGCTACCGGACAGCCGGGGGCAGTAAGTGTCATCACAATGTTGGCGGTGTCGTTTTCATCCACATCCACATTGTAAATCAATCCCAGATCGTATATGTTAACCGGAATTTCCGGATCGTACACATCTTTCAGATTTGCGATAATCAGGTCAATTCTTTTGTCCATCTTTTCGTCTCCTATCCTGAAATTCTGTTATAAGCAACAGCATAAAGCCTGATTTGTTTGACCATCGCCAGCAATCCGTTGGAGCGGGTTGGCGAAAGGTGTTGCTTCAGCCCGATCACGTCGATAAAATACAACTCGTTGTCAAGCAACTCTTTCGGGGTACGCCCCGAAACAACCCGCAGCAGCAGGGCAACCAGCCCTTTTACAATCACGGCATCGCTTTCGCCGCGGAACCAGATTTTCCCGCCGTTAAATTCAGGCACCAGCCACACCCGCGACTGGCACCCTTTAATCAGGTGCTGGTCGGTTTTTTCTTCAGGAGCCAGATCGGGCAGGTTATTCCCCAGTTCAATCAGGTATGAATATTTGTCCATCCAGTCTTCGTAGATCGAAAACTCTTCAATGATCTCTTGTTGTATCTCTTCAATTGTCATACAAATCAGCTCTTTGCTATTAAAAGATGCAAAGGTCGGATTTTTTTGATTTTTACCAATAATCTGTTCCATTTCTCTACGCCGGCAACCGTTAAAAATAATTTTGCCTGGTGGTTAGGGGTAGCTTCCCGGAGGGTTGTCTTGTGGCAAACCAAAAAACTTTCCGTATGAACCGAACACTTTTCCTGCAACGGATGGCCGGCATTGGATGCTGTGCAGCCTTTGTTTCCGCATCGGTAACCGAAACGGCCGCTGAAACTACAGTCCCCTCCGGCGGGGCAGCACCGTTGCCGCCTGCTTCTGCCCTCCTCTCCGACGAACTGGCCCTTGCACGCCAGGAACGCGATTTCGTCCAGAACTGGCTCACCGACCTGTTTAACACCATGGAAAACCTCCTCGACGAAGCGACCCGCATCCGGTTGCTGGAAGGTTGCGGCCGGGGGTGTTACAACCGGCACGCGTTTAAAAAAGAGATTTCGGAGGCCGGAAAAGGGAACCTCGAAAAACTGATGGAAGCTTACCGGCGTAATTTTGAAATCTGGCAGGAGGCTGATGAGGTACACATCCGGTTTGGTAAAAAACCGCCGGGCTGCTACTGCCCCGTTATGCGCAACCAAAACTATCCGTCGTATGGCTTACACTGTAACTGTACCAAAGCTACGCACCAGGCAATTTTCGAACAGGCGCTGGGACGCAGCTTCCCGGTCAAAATCCTCGAAACAGTGCGCCGGGGCGGACAAACCTGCCATTTTGTGGTCGATTTAAAATATTCAGCCTCCGGAAACGGATAAAAATTCATTTTACCTCCTGTTGCAAAACAGGCTAAATCCTGGTTTTTCTGAAACAAACCTTTAATTTCACAACATGTAAAA
>JARKOX010000169.1 GCA_029975525.1 Prolixibacteraceae bacterium
CCGCGGAATGATGCGCCCTTCACATCGTCCATCACAATGGCGGGGCGGTAATCTTTTTTCTCAGCCGTCAGGGTAACATTTTCAAATTCAATTCCCTCGGCATGACGAATATAAAATCCCCAGGCCGGAAGTTCTTTAAACTGCGAAAACTCAGGATAGGCCGTCCTCATCTCCGGGATACTGTCGAGCTCGGCAGGTGTGAGCCCGCGCCGGGCATACAACGGATTTCCCGCGCCGGGATAGACGATCTCAATATTTTTGAGCTTCACATTCCGGATTTTATACTCGGGCAACCCGACAATACTGGCCGGCGAAATGTTCCGGGGCAGATCTTCCACCGGCCCTTCGTAGTTGTAACCGGCATCGGGCTTGCCAAGCGGAACCTCGGCATACACATTCGAGATCACAATATCTTTCAGGTACGGTTTTTTACCCTGGCTCCAGCGGTCGCCGATGCGGAGGTAGATCACATTGCCGGTGTTGATGGAGCGGACGCCGTCCACCACAATATTTTCGATCTCGCCGCCATCGACCGCAGCAAAGGTGATTGCCGACCGAAAAGTATCGAAAATGGTGAGGTTGGTCACCCGGAAGTTTTTAAACCCTCCGCGCGAAACCGTGCCAAATTTCAACCCGTTGGCGCTCGACCGCCCCACGCAGTTATCGACGACCACATTTTGACACATTTTGGTCCCATCGTGCGATTTGAAGCAGATCACATCGTCGGCAGCATCGAAATAGGAGTTTTTGATGACCACACCGTCGCAGTCCACAATGTCAATCCCGTCATTGTTCCAGTACGATTTGCTGTCTACATAGATGCTATCGACATAGAGGTTTTTACACTGGTCGTAGGTCTGGTTCCAGCTGGCCGGATCCCGGAGGGTGATTCCGGTGATGGTGACGTGGTTGCATTCGCGGAAGTAGATATTCTGCGGACGGTTGGTCTCATTCGGCCGGTCGAGTTTCAGCGGGTCGGCATAAATGCCGCGGTGAATGTAATCGACCATGTTGGTGGCGGTGATAAACCCGCGCCCGTTGATGGTTCCTCTTCCGGTAATGCCGATATTTTCCTGGTTCACCGCAAAAATCATCGACATCCAGCCGATTTTCCGATCCTTGACGTAATCAAACGGATTGGTCGATCCCAACAGCGTCGCCCCGTGTTCCAGGTGGAGGGTCACGTTGGATTTTAGATAAAAAGTGCCGGTGAGATAGTTTCCGGCTTCAAAGATCAGCCTTCCCCCACCCTTTTCATTGACATAATCGATTGCTTTCTGAATGGAACAGGTGTTGAGGGTTATTCCGTCGGCTTTCACCCCAAAACCGGACACCCGGTAATCCTTGGCCGGCAACTGCAAACTGAGGAGCAGCGCCATTGCCAGTAAAAATATAGTTGTTTTGCCCATGGTAGCTGGTTTTATTAACGTAACGGTGTGATTATTTTTTCTGAACAACGCCCGAAGATTGGGAAACATGCAGCTGCTTTTTCCCTCTGCCGGGTTCTTCGTATGTAACGCCCTGCAAAACGGCGCCTTTTACATCGTCGAAAACAATGGCCGGCCGATACTCTTTCTCTTTGGCCGTCAGCGTGACATTTTCAAAGGTAATGTTGCGGGCATGCCGGACATAAAACCCCCAGGCAGGCAGCTCTTTAAACTGCGAAAACTCGGGATAGGCGGCCGGCATTTCGGGAATACTGTCGAGGTCGGCGGGTTTGGTGCCGCGATAGGCATAATAGGGATTGCTCCCTCCGGGATACACCAGGTGGATATTGCTCAGCAGCACCCGGGAAATGTCCTGTCCCGGAAGCCCGACAATACTGGCGGGAGAAATATTCCGCGGCAGATCTTCCACCGGCCCTTCGTATTCGTAGCCGGCATCGGCTTTCCCGGCGGCGATTTCCGCATACATATTTCTGATGGTGACATCGTTCATGGTACCGGTGCGGCCTTTATTCCAGCGGGCGCCAATACGCAGGTAGATGGCATTGCCGGTATTGTAGGCGTAGAGGCTGTCGACCAGAATATTTTCCACAACACCGCCATCGGGAGTAGCAATTGTAATGGCCGAACGATAGGTATCGTACACCTTGTTGTTGATGATTTTAAAATTTTTGTAGCCCCCGGCAGTCACCGTCCCGAATTTGATGCCACTGGCGCCCGAGCGGGCCACACAGTTGCGCACCTCCACATTTTCGCACATTTTGGCAGCGTCGTGCGATTTAAAACAGATGGCGTCGTCGGAGGCGTCAATAAACGAATTGGTCACCTTCACATCCTTGCAATCCACAATATCAAGTCCGTCGTTGTTCCAGAAAGCTTTGCTTTCAACCGTAATTCCGTCAATGCGCAAATTCTGGCACTGGTCGTACACCTGCACCCAGTCGGCCGAATTCCGGATAACGATTCCACTGATTTCAACATTTTTGCACTCCCGGAAATAGATTGCCCGCGGCCGCCGGGTGGCCGGACGATCGTACTTCAGCTCATCGGCAATAATTCCTTTGTGCACCTGGTCGATCAGGTGGTAGGCCACGGCCCGGCCCTGTCCGTCGATAACCCCTTTACCGGTTATCCCGATATTTTCGGCCTGCCAGGCAAACACAAGCGAACTGTAGGGCGTGTGGATGTTGTAGTCGTAAATATTGGTCGATCCAACCAGGATCGCCCCCTCTTCGAGCCGCAGGGTAACATTCGATTTGAGCTGGATATTGCCGGTCAGGTAGCGCCCAACATAAAAGACCAGCGTTCCGCCGCCTTTTTCATGAATGTAGTCGATGGCTTGCTGGATGGCAGTGGTATTTAAGGTTGTTCCGTTTGATTTGATGCCAAACACCGAAGCTTTGTACTCTTCGGCAGAAACCCGCAGGAAACAAAACAACGCGAAAGTTAAAGTGAGGAGTTTTAATTTATTCATAGAATAGGTTGTTTTTAGCCCCATCCCCGACCCTTCCCCAAAAGGAGAAGGCGTTTGGGTCATTTATTTTCGGTTATAACATAAATTTAAAAGAGCATTATTAAAAATGAGTTTCTCCAGTCCCTCGTTGAGGGACTGGCACTTAATACAAGATAACCGGCCCCACCAGTCCCATCGACTGAATAGGTTGGTCTTTTGTTTTGAGCACAGTAAACTTCTGGGCAGTAGGATTATCTTTGAGCGTCTTCAGGTAGTTTCCCATGGTGGTAGTTACCCGCACCTCGAGGTCGTTCGACCCTTTTTGCAGGAACGGCGCGATGTGGTACACCCGCCGGCCATACCATTTTATGCCGCACGAGGTGCCATTTACCAGCACTTCGGAAACTCCGAAAACCTGTCCCAGGTTAAGAAACGCTGTTGCCGGGCCGGCAGCGTCAATTTTCCGCCGGTAAACGGCTGTTCCGGTAAAGTTCACCAGTTCGGTGTCCCGGATATCTTTCAGCACATTCATCGGCATGGTTTTTACCCATCCTTCGCGGCTGTGCCGAAACTCCACCTCCCAGTTGTCATTCAAGCTTTCCGCCCCAGTGCCGGTGTGTGGAAGCGGCATCTGCCGCGGACCGTTCTTCTCTCGGCTGAAGACAATCAGTCGTGTTTCGGCCGGGCCCAGTTCCAGCTGAAAACTGTTGCCGTCCAGCTCCATTCGGTAACGTTCGCCGCTCTCGGCATCCCACACCCAGGCGTGACGCCCCCTGACGATCTCTTTGGAAAAAGTGACTTTCGTTGTGTGGCCGTTAAACCGGTGGGCATTCCCGAAAAAGAAGATCTCCGACCCGTCGTCGGCCTGGTAACGGTTTTGCATCACAAACCGATCCGGGTTCCCGATTTCGAGGTAACGGGGAATGGCGTATTTCACCATGATCTCGCAGTACCATTCCAGGAAACGGTTGTCAGCCGGCTTTCTGATCAGGATAAACCGGTCGGGAAACGACTGAAGCTTTTCCACCCAGTGTTTCACCGCCTGGTCTTTTTCCTGGTACCCAGACAACCCGAGCGATTTTTCCGGATATTTCTCAATGCAGAAAATCCGCCCGCCAGAGGCGACAAACTCATAGAGCCGGGCAAGGGTTTCCGGATTCATGCCGGTGACCTCCACCAGAAAAAGGGTTCCGTACTGTTTGGGGCCGTAACACAGTTTCCCGTTTTTAACCGTCGACCCGTTCAGGATCATTTCCGTGGTATAATCGGCAGCTCCGCCGTTTTTATGAATCGACTCCCAGATCAGGGAGGTGTAGGAAACGTTCAGTTTCTCGGGAAACGGATCGGTTTGCACTCCCATTTCGCTCCACAGGTCGTAATTGGCCGGAAGGATCGCAATATCGGTATATTGATCGGCGTTCTGCAACACGGCCGAGAGGCGGGCCTTGTAATTGTTCAGGTATTTGAAAAAGGGCCACCAGTTGTTGTTTTCATTGTGGTACGAACCATATTGCACCCAGCCCGGGAAGGGCGCTTCGGGCGGCGAATAGTTGAAGCCGTGCCAGACGGAGTGCGTAATTCCCGAGAGGATACTTTGATCGGAGCCGATCTTCAACAACTCAAGCGTTGCATTAAAAACCTGGTAGGTATTGGTCATCTCTTCGCAGCTCACTACCCGTTTCCCGGAAAGATGGGCTGCCGAGGAGACATATTTGTTGATCATGGTATATCCGCGGCCCAACCGGTAATCGTCGTCCGACATCTCCTCGCCCACTTTGTGTTTCAGCCAGTTGGTTGTCCACGACTCTCCCTCGGGAATATCGTACCCCAGGCTGCTTTCGAGCGGAAAAAACCCGCGGCCGTAAGCCTGGGCCCGCGACTTCACCCCCTGTTCCCGGCACCATTGCAAATAGGTTTCGGTAAAACGTTCGCGCAGCAACTCCGCCTTGGTCAGCTCAAAATCGAACCGGACGCGGTTGGTAATCTCTGTAAACTGCGGGGTTTTGGCAGCGCCATACTTTTCGTCGACCACCGCTCCCAGCCGCCCGACCTTAAACAGGATAAACGGAAGGTAGGGCATCAGATCATACCCGCGACGTTTTTGGAACTCCCCAGGCAAATCGCCTGTCCAGTTGCAGCCCTCCAGCTCCATCGAATCGGTAAAAAAAGCCCGCAGGTGTGCAGAGAGCGGCCCGGTTTTTTGCTGAATCGTTTCAGACATGTGGTCGAGATATTTCCGGACAGCCGCGCGGTCCATGTGGTTCAGGATGGGGCCGGCAGCTCCCGGCGCACCATTGATGACACTGGCAAATGAGTTGACCTTCACCAGGACATGTAGCGCATGTCTTCCCTCGGGTATCTCAATCCGGATAATTTCATCTGTCCATTTTGCCGAAAAATCGGTTACCTGCTCCAGGCTGTTTACCGGGTCGGGAGCCAACCGGAGCGACAAAATCTCGCAGGTGCGTGCCGGATTGGGAACCGTAACCCCCGGGTCGGCATTTTTAAAAATATTAAACTGCGACGACTCGTAGATCATCGGTCCTTCGAGCTTTTCAGTATACAGGATAACCACCTGGGCGCGTTCATCGCCCTGTAAATTTTCGGAGCCAAACGGCCACCCCGATCCTACAATCAGATCGCAGGTCATGCCCAGTTTTTTAGCTTCGTCAAACGTTACCTGCAGCATATCGATCCATTCGTTGCTGAGCCATTTGAGCGATTTTTTCCCCAAATCGTCGCCGGTGGAGGGAAAAGCAATCGGGTTGATCTCAACTCCGCCAATGCCGGCATCTTTCAGCAAACGCAATTCACGGATAAGCTCCGGAGCTTCCACTTTGTCGCCGTTCCACCACCACCGCACGAAAGGCCGGTATTGAAACTCCGGGTGCTGAAATCGCTGATAGAGTTCAGCGGCCGACCGTTGTGCACGGCTGTCGCCGGCAACGGGCCTTCCCCACGCCGGCAGCGAACCTGCTACCAGGCATCCGGCCGACATCACTGCGCCCTGAAACAAAAAAGTTCTTCTTTTCATGAATATTCTGGTTTATCGGTTTGTCCGGCCTTTCCTCCGGATTTTTAACTGTCAAGGGAGCGGGTCAGAAATATCCGTACTTTTTCACCCGGCCATATTTCAGAGCCATCTCCAGTCGTTTCACCCGAAACATGGCTGTCTCTTTCCCTTGAAATGTAATGGTATTGTATCCCTGCCGCAGACAGCCCGCCGGAACCCGGAACGCATAGTGCCGTTCGGTAACGGCCAGCCCGCGCGCACGGTCATACAACCGGACATATCCGGGCTTCTCTTTTTCGATTTTAACTCCGTTGACAGACACTTCAAAAGCGGCAGCACCATCCGTCCGGAAAAACAGGATCGCTTCACGGGGAGCGCTCTTCCCGACGTCGTCGCCAATATAAATATCTGCATCACATGGCTGATTTGCAACAACCTTCAGCGGCAATGGCGAAACCGGGTTGATTTCATACTGGCCGGAGCTGTCGCAGAGGCTATAAATTTTATTGCGGTGGGCCAGGGTTTTCAGCGACCCCAGCTCCTGCAGGAGCAAGGGCGCCATCACACGGCAAACCTGCCTGCCTTTTTCGAGGTGCAGCCGGCCGTTGTATTCCGAATTGTACTGGCTGTAATACTGGTTAAAAAGATAAATACCATCGGCGCCCTGCGCCAGGATGTGCGAAGCCATTCCGCGAAACATACCGTGAGAAAAAAATTCGCGCGGACGATAGCCCCCATCGTCAATCGAAGCGTAAAGCGGAACCTCTGTTGTCCCCAGATCATTCCGGAATTGGGCAACCGGCAGCGACGGATCGCCCAGCCAATGTACCCCAATGCTTACAAAATCGATCAACCCCAGCCGGATCCACTCCCGGATATCCAGACCTTTGTCGAGGCAGGCATCCACTGTTGGGGGAACCCGAACCGATAGCAAAATTTTTTTCCCGCGGCGGGCCGAGACCTCATCCACTTTGGCGCGGATATCTTTTACCAGCTGCGTCATCAGCGGGGCATGCCGGCGCCCTTCGCCCTGTTTGAAATAGACAATAAACCGCATAAAATCGAGGTCGAACCCATCGATCATCTCATATTTTTCGAGCTGCTCGGAGATAATGGCCAGTTTGTGCCGGCGCACTTCGGGGTGGGCAAAATCGAGCGCCCGCGGGCCATTCCATCCGGGAGTATTATCATTCAACCAAAACCCGGGATGGCGAAACCAGAAGTCGGAATAAACTATCGGGCACCGGGTGGTGGTATCGTTGAAATGAAGATCATTCATTCGGTAGGTGATAAAAGCCTCCATTCCATTTTTCTTCGCCCGGTTGAGAGAAGCGGCAATCAGGTCGGCTCCCTCTTTTTCGAGGTTGAGGAAGTTCTGGTAGTAACGTTTAAATTTCCGGTAAGCTGCCGTGTCGTCGCCACAGGTTAAGGTTCCGTTCAAGTCGTCGCCCAGCAGGCGGCCATATTCCGAACGATAATAAAAAAAATCGCTGCCACTGCACATCATATAAGTGGTTACCTGCGAGTTGGCCACCATATCCACATAGGCATTCAGGTCGGCCACAGTAAGGGGACGCTGGTGAAACCAGAGGTTTCCGAGGGCATCGGTTCCGTCGTTGTTGTGGATCAACCGATGTCTGGGAGTGACAACCGGCTCGCCAGCCACAACCGCCGCGCCCGACAGCAGTAGGACGGTCCACAAAAGCAAAACTTTCCCCCATGGAATCATTTTCAACAATACCATTCCGTTTACAATTATTTCGTCAATGCAAAAGGTGTCCGGCCGATCTCTGCAGAACCATCCCGGTTGACCGGACCAAAAGAAGGGTGCTCAAAAGTTTACCAACTCAAAAGCTTCGTTGAATCCGTTGCAGTTTTGGCGCCGCCTGTAACCGCCGCCAAAAACTTTCAGTCTCCGGAACCGCCGGAGTCCGGGGCCCCGCCCAAGTTTGCAACGCTATTCCCTGAAGGATTCCGGATAAAATCCTTTGAACACCCTCTTCACAGTAAAAAACTAACCTGATCAGTTGTTCCAGTTGCCGTTGGTCGACGTTTCCTGGATCGGAATTTCATAGGTCATATGTTCCACACTGCAGGTTTTGCCGTTGGACCAGTG
This sequence comes from Prolixibacteraceae bacterium, assembly GCA_029975525.1. Classification (GTDB taxonomy): domain Bacteria; phylum Bacteroidota; class Bacteroidia; order Bacteroidales; family Prolixibacteraceae; genus UBA1413. The sequence goes on from JARKOX010000169.1 coordinate 8,028, forward strand.
AATTGCCGATCCGCTCCGGTCGACATTTACCCCCCAGCGTTTGTTGTTGGCGAACTCCAGGCCATTTTCGCCCCACATTTCGATGCGCCACTGCAGCTTGACCATTTCCAAAGCCGACTTTCCGGCCATGGAAGGATAGTTATCGCAGGTTAAGGTAGTGGCGCCTGTTTTGGTGCGGGCGGCCAGCAGTTTATTCAAGGTATTTTTGGCTGCGCCATCCTGTCCCGAAACGGCCTGGGCTTCGGCCAGCATCAGCAACACCTCGGAAGTCCGGTAGTAGGTGTAGTCGCAGTTTAGCTGGTTGTTCCGTTTGGTCTGCTGCAAAGCAATCGTAGCGCCCCACTTCAGGTTGGTGTAAGCCGGAATTTGTTTGCTTCTTTTATCGGTCGGATAGACATAGGAGAGCGGTTCGGTCAGGAAGATCCCTTTACGAAAATCGTTGTCGGCAATCTTCTCATACAGCCGGTTGTCCATCCGCATGTAATATTCGCTCAATCCGCCGTTACCTTCGGCAAAACAGTTGAAGTTGCTGTACTGGTAAGTTTGGGCGCCGCTGCCGTCGACCCAGCCCAGGATACATTCCGGGTTCTTTTTCAGGCACGAGAAGGCATTGTCGTCGGCTTTAACATCATCGGTCCCTTCAGCCAGACCAGCTGCCCGGGAGTTCTGGATCCCGTAGGCGCTTTGAGGAATCAGGTTGGGATAATGGGCCAGAATATCCTGACAGGAAGAGATGCAGGTGGTGTAATCACCGGTCCACAGCGCGGCACGGGCCAGCAAAAACTGGGCAACGGCGCGGTCAACGTCGTTGGTAATCCCGACAGTAAAACCATCCTGCTGTTCTCCTTTTTCCGATTCGGCAAATAATTTAACCGCTTCGGTCAGGTCCTTCTTAATAAAATTATAGGTCTCGACAGCCGAAGAGGGAGCAACCGGTTTGTTTACCCCGTAAGTGGTGTAGATTGGCATTCCTTTGCCCTCTTTTCCGCCCTGCAGGTACGCTTTCTGGTAACGTTCCATCAGCAGCATGTAACCATAGGCCCGTACCGTCAGACAGCGGGCACGGTAATCTTTCATCGATTTGCTGCCGCTCTGTTCCACGGCATCAGAACCCAGGTAGGCCAGCACCTTGTTGGCATTGGTGTGCGGCGTGGCAGCCAGCAGCCACCAGGTGAAATTGTGGGTGCGGTCAGAGGCCAGCCACGGTTCAAAACTGGGATCCAGCGAATAAAAAATCTGATAAGTCCCGCCGGAACCTAACGTCCGTTCTCCCAAAACAATATCATTTCCCCGCAGGTTACCAAACAGGTCCTGGTTGGTAAGCGGATTTAACGGATTACTGCTGAAACCGGAATAGTTGCCGGCCAAACGAAAATTGGCGTCCAGGTCAGCAACCAACCCTTTCATGATCATCTGAATTTTGACTTCATCACCCGAAGCTAAAATTTCCTGGATCTGTTCATCGGTCAAATTATTCGGTGGTGCCACGTCCAACTGATCGCTGCAGGAAGCAAAAACAAGCGCGATAACAGCGACACTTATGCACAGGATATATTTTTTCATCTTTCACACGATTTAAAGATTCATCATTAAAATTCCAGATTAATTCCCAGAGAGACCGTGCGCATGGTGGGATAGGTGTAAGCTCCGACCTCCATACCACCGGTCAGCGACATGCTGGGGTCGATCCCCCGGGCAGCAGAGAACATGAACAGATTGTCGGCTGAAGCGTAAACACGCAGCTTGCTGACATTGATCTTCGACAGGGTCTGTTTGGGGAAGGTGTACCCGAATGTTACGTTTTTCACCCGCATATAGGAGGCCGAGAACAACGCCAGGTCAGTGTATTTCCAGGAGCCGAAGGTAGCGCCGTCGTAATAATCAGCGCCGTACCACTGCATCGGATATTTGGCATTTTTATTTTCCGGCGTCCAGGTGTTCCCAATCAGATCTTTTGAGGGAGCGCCCAGGTTATATTGCAGATAGTAGCTGCTCCGGTACAAACCGTTGCCATATTCAACGCTGTAGAATTTCCCGCCCAGCTGATAAGCCAGAATGGCAGAGAAATCGAAATCCTTGTATTTAAATGTGGTGGTCACCCCTCCGATCCATTTGGGGATGGCACTGCCAATTTCATACTTGGAGGCCTGGTTGTAATTTTTGACTTTCACATCGTCGCCCACTTTGGCTCCGGGATAGGTTCCGGCCTGAACATCTTCGGCCGTTACCTGGCGATAATAGAGCGGAAGGCCGGTCTCCTGGTCTACGCCGGCATATTTGTAAATCCAGAGATTGTACCAGTCGCGCCCTACCCCGCGCAGGTAGTACTGTCCGCTGGCTGCGTTCCCCGCACCACTGGCGGTCCAGCCTTCCCCGTTGGCTTCGTAGGTATATTCAGGCAATCCTTCGGTATGCTGCGGAATCGAACCTTCGGGAACTTTGGTGAGAATGGTGGTGTAGTGCGTTCCATTGAGAGAGACGTTCCAGGAAAAATCTTTCGCACGGATAATATCCCCCATCAGCTCAACCTCAATCCCCTGGTTACGGATAACCGCGCTGTTTGACTGAAGCGTCTCCTGCCCGACCGCCATGTAGTTTACCGGCTGGTTGTAGAAGGTGTTGTCGGTTACCCGGTTGTAAAAGTCAAAACTTCCGGAGAAGCGGTTGAAAAGCGAAAAATCGATCCCGATATCAAACGTATTGGTATTTTCCCAGGTCAGGGCGTCGTTCACAAAACCTCCCACGCCCATGGTATATTCCTTCGGAATACCGGTTCCCGATTCCGTACTGGTATATTTTGCCCCGTAGCTCCACGTACGGTAGCCACTGTAGTTTCCTATTGCATTGGCATTTCCGATCACCCCGTAGCTGGCGCGGAGTTTCAGGTTATCCAGCCAATGCCGGGTGATTTCCATAAAACTCTCGGAGCTGACACGCCAGCCTCCGCCCAGTGACCAGAAGTTTCCCCAGCGGTCTTTTTTAAACTTGGAAGAGCCATCGCGGCGAACCGAACCTGAGAAGTAATATTTTTCATCGAACACATAATTCAAACGCCCCAGGTAACTCTCCATCCGGACAATATCATGCCCATATCCCGGAGAGCCCATACTGCCGTGGGCATTGGCATATCGCCCTACAAAGTTGGAACTCGACAAAAAGCCCGGGATCAACTCGTAACCTGCTCCCCACTGGAGCTGCTCCCGCTCCCAGTTGTTGAATTCGTGGGCCACCATCGCATCCACATGATGTTTCTTGATATCCTTGTCATAGGTCAGCATCTCCTGCGAGTTGATGATCGTCAGGTTGTGCATCGATTTGAACATTCCGCCGATTTTCTTGCCCAGACCGGTTACACTGTTCATGTAACGGGTTTGCAGCCAGTTGTTTTTGTCGAACGAAAAGTTGACCAGAAACTTGAAGTCTTTCAGAAAACTCAGTTCGGCATAGGTGCGGGTATTCCAAACATCTGACACCTCATTGCGCACATCATTTTCCATTGAATAGACGATGTTGGTGCTGCCATAGTTGGCGCCGGTTTCCCCAAACGGGGAATAGGTGCTGCCTGCCGTCGAGTTGTAGTTGGTGCCGTCGGTGACATGGGTCCGGTAGCTGCCATCTTCGTTGTAGGCATACACCGGGACAATGGGAGCCATCCCGTTGATAAAACGGAACACGTTACCCTGGTTTGACCCGGGGTTGCGACCCCACGAAGTGGCCATCAAATTGGTGGATGTGCGGGCAAAGGCAACATTTGCTCCTGCCTTAAACCAGTCGTAAAGCCGGGCATTTACATTGGTACGCCCGCTGTAACGGTCAAATTTGGAGTTGCTGATATAGGAAGGATCCTGCAAATATCCCAACGACAGGAAATAGTTCATTTTATCTGTTCCCCCGTTGGCCGAGATATTGTATTCCTGCCGCAATCTACTATCCAGTAACACATTGCTGTAATTGTCATCGTAGAGCAGTTTGGCATTGGGGTTCAACTGGCCGTTGGCGTCGATCAGGTAAGCCCCCGACATGGTGGCGCTGGCATTCGACCCGGTGCCATCGGGCGTGTAAACAGCTCCCGGAACGGAGTAGGCCATATAATTCCCCAGACGGTTGCGGCCAAACTTAGTTTCTGAATTGACATAATTGAACAGGTGCTGGCTGGCAAATTCGGCTGCCTGTTCGTGCGAATAATTTGGGTTTTTCACATTGGTCGTCCAGTTTTGGGGCTGTCCGGTCCCGTTCACCCCATAACGGTAAGAGTTGTAAATTGACTGCCAGGCAAACTTGTAATAATCGGCAGCATTGTCGATGGTACCAATGTCGAACGGACCAACCGAGTTAACTCCCCAGCGGGAAGAGAAGGAGATGTTGGTTTTGCCAGTTTCGCCTTTTTTGGTGGTAATCAGCACCACCCCATTGGCGCCCCGCGAACCGTACAACGCGGTGGAAGCGGCGTCTTTCAAAACCGTAACATTGGCAATATCCGAAGAGTTGATGGTTGACAAAGGGTTGTCGATTTGAGCCGGCACGCCGTCGATAACGATCAAAGCGCCGGAGCTGTTTAAGTTGGCCGAGCCAACGCCACGCACCCGGATCGCCATGTCGGTACCGGGCTGTCCGTCGACCGACGAAACCTGCAGCCCGGCCACCACCCCTTCCAGGGCACGGGTCACGGAGGAGGCAGACTGGGTAGCCATCAGTTTTCCGTCAACCGTACTTAACGAACCGGTCAGGTCTTTCTTCCGGGCAGTTCCGTAAGCGATTGCCACCACCTCTTCAATCCCGACGGTCTCCTCTTCCATTTTTACATTCAGGGTAGTTTTTCCCGAGATGTTAACCTCCAGGCTTTTCATCCCCACAAACGAGAACTGCAGAGTTGCAGCGGCAGGGATGCCGGAGAAGGAAAAATCCCCGTCAATATTGGTCACGGTGCCATTGGTCGTTCCTTTCACCACCACCGAAACGCCCGGAAGCGGCTGGCCGGCGGTGTCGGTGACCTTTCCGGAGATTTTCACCAGCGGCTGGTTGCCACCTTGCAGCGCCTCGGTGCCATTTTTGGAGATCACAATGATGCGGTCCATGATTTTGTAAGAGAAGTGATCCTTGTTCAGGATCTCATTCATTACATTTTCGATTTTGGCATCTTTAAGCTCCAGGTTATACCGTGCCTCCAGGTCGAGCTGATCGGCTTTGAACAAAAAGCCGTATTCGGTTTTGTTCTCAATCGCCTCTAAAACCTCCACAATGGAAGCATTCCTGACATTCAGATCAAACCGTGTGTTTTGGGAGTAGCTCCCGGCTGCAATAGCCATCACGGAAAGGAACAAAAATAAGGTCGTTAGTTTCATAACTACTAATAGTTTCTTTGCCCCAGGCCATTGAAAGCCTCGGAATAATCGTTTTTTCTTCATAATTTTGATTGATTTTTGTTAATAATGTGGTTTTGGTAACCGGCTAAATTACCTTAACCCAAAGATTCAAAAACAGAGACCGGGTTGTTCCAGCTTCCCGGTCTTGTTGTTTTGTTTGCTGTATTTACTTCATAGGCTCCAGGTTTAATTTCGTTGGTTATTGTTTCAATAGAAAATCACCGCTAATAAACGATGACGATATCGGGCTTATCGACATTTTCCACGATCCGGTAATCAAAGCCGGCTGCTGTTTTCAGCATTTTAAGGACATGCTGGGCCGTGATTGTTTTTTTGATGTTACCGGTAAAGCGGTAGTCGCGAAGTTTATCGTTTTCGATCCGGAATTCGATGCCATACCAGCGGCTCAGTTCCCTGAAGATATCCTCCAGCCGCTGGTCGCGGATCACAAATTTCCCATCCCGCCAGGCCGACAGGACATTTTCGGCAATGCTGCGGAGCACCATTTTGTTCGCCTCCGGAAAGTACATCGCGCTTTCGCCGGGTTTTAACGCCAGGATGGTTTTGCCGTTTTCCGAAAGAATATCGGCCGCCCCTTCTACCAGCGAGGTTTCAATGTAGTTGTCTTCGGGATAAGCTTTGATGTTAAACGTTGTTCCCAGGTCGCGCACCACCAGCTGCCCTGCTTTTACCACAAACGGGAAATCTTCGCGGTGAGCGATCTCAAAATACGCTTCGCCGGTGAGCTCGGCCATCCGCTGGTTGTTTTGGCGATCTTCGTAATAAGTGAGTTTCGATTCGGAGTTCAGCCACACCTTGCTGCCATCGGCAAACTCAACGATGCTGACGCTTCCCCGGGTGGCTGAATAGGTTTGGGTCCCGAAAGCGAGGTGCCGAAAGTGATGTTGGGCAATAAAATAACCGGCGGTTGTCCCCAATCCCAAAACCATCAGAAAAACCGCAGCATAACGGAGCATTTTTCGTCTGATGGAATAGACCGGCGCCTCCGGGCGGTTTTTGATCCGTTTCCACAAATCCGCAAAGTCGGAATCGGTATCTACCACCGTATTTTGCATCGAAGTCTGCAGCCACAGGCTTTTTACTTCGTAAAACAGCTCTTCTTCATTTTTATCGGTTGCCAACTGCCGGTAAAACTTCTCCTTTTCCGCAGGGGTCGCCTCGCCGGTCAGAATGTGCAACAATAAATCTTTTTCCATTAGCGGGTTGTTTTGAAATTAACAAACAACCCTGGGATTACCCTTACCCCAAAATTCAAAAAAAGAAAATTTCCGGAAAACGGTTTAGTTCAGAAGCCTGGTAACAGCCAGACTCAGGGGGAGATACTCTTTCAATTCCCGGCGCAGAATTTTTAAAGCTTTGGTCAGATGGGCCTCGACCGTTTTGGGAGAAAGCCCCAGTTTGTCGGCGATCTGCGAATTTTTAAGCTCTTCGAACCGGCTCAGTTCAAAAACAAGCCGGCACTGTTCGGGCAGTTTTTTAACCGCTGCATCAATTTTATTTCTCAGCTCGTTAAATTCCAGATAATTATCCTGTAACCGGCTCAAACTTTCATACTGGTAGTGCATTTCCATTGCCCTGATCTTTTCGTGGTGTTTCAGGAGGATCTGCCTGCGTTTCAGGATATTCAGGCTGCTGTTTTTCACCAGGGTAAA
>JARKOX010000179.1 GCA_029975525.1 Prolixibacteraceae bacterium
CCCGACATCGTCGCGCTGCAGGAGGTGGATGTAAAAACCCAGCGTCCGCTTGCCCCACACCAGAACGGTAAAGATTTTATCACCGAGCTGGGGTACCGCACCGGGATGCTGACCGCTTACGCCAAAACCATTCCCCATGCCGGCGGCTATTACGGCATCGGTATCCTGTCGAAATTTCCGTTTGCCGAGACCCGGCGGGTGATGCTGCCCATGCCCGAAGGCTCGAAAGAGCAGCGGGCGTTGCTGCTGGCACAGGTTGAACTTCCCAACGGGAAACTGTTCACTTTTTGCAGCACCCACCTCGATTTTCCCTCGTCGGCCGTGAGGCAGCCGCAGGTGGCAGCCATCAACCAGGCGCTCAAAGATAACCCGTGGCCTGTGATTGTAGCCGGCGATTTTAATGCCCACCCCACGGCTCCCGAAATCAGCCAGGGCATGTCGGCCTGGAAAGAGGTTTCGGCGCCCGATTTTACCATTCCGGGCGATAAACCCAAAGCGAAAATCGATTATATCTTCTGTTTTCCCGCCAACCGCTGGAAAGCGGTTTCGGCAACGACCCCGCAGGTGCCCTACTCCGACCATCTGCCGCTGATTGCCGAGCTCGAATTAACATTTTGAAATTTGCCGGGGGTGTCTCAAAAGTCCGAAATACCCTCTTTTTGTGCGTATTGCTAGCAGAGGCTATTCCAAATATTCAGCCTCTAAAGGATAAATCAGTTTCTTGGAGAGCCTCCTGCTGACCGGAGAATGATCATTTGGGATGCAGTTTCCCGGAATCAGGTTCACTTCATCGAACCGGCTGACTGCTGTGCGAGCGGCATCTCTTCGGGTTCGTAGGCCTGGTTACGGTATTGCGACACAAAGCCGGCATCGCGGATGGCCTGCTGGATGCCGGTCGCATCCATTTTGTAACTGGCGCCGGCTGCCGACACCACATTCTCTTCCATCATTATCGATCCGAAATCATTGGCGCCGCCATGCAGGCAAAGCTGGCCGGTTACGGCGCCCACCGTGAGCCACGACGCCTGCAGGTTTTTTACGTTGTGCAGCATCAGGCGGCTGACGGCAACCAGTCGCAGGTAATCGTTGGCGGTGGTCCGGTTGTGGATCCCCTGCTGTTGCAGCTCGGTGCCTTCGTCCATAAAAGGCCACGGGATGAAGGTAACAAAGCCGTGTGCGCCATCCGGCTTTTCGCTTTGTACCTGCCGGAGATGCGCCAGGTGTTCGATCCGTTCGCGCAGGGTTTCGATATGTCCGAACATCATGGTTGCCGAAGTTACCAGGTTTAAGCGGTGTGCTTCGCGCATCACGTCGAGCCATTCGCCGGTTTTGCATTTTCCGGGAGAGATTTGCCGGCGCACGCGGTCGGAGAGGATTTCGGCACCGGCACCCGGCAGGCTGTCCATGCCGGCTTCAACCAGTATCTCCAGCACCTCGCGGAAGGATTTCCGCGCTTTCCGTGCCAGGAAAGCCACTTCGGGCGGGCCCAGCGTATGAAGTTTCAGGGTAGGGTAGCGGCGTTTCAGTTCCGAAAAAAGGTCGGCATAAAAGTCGAGTCCCAGTTGCGGGTGCATGCCTCCCTGCAGCAACAGCTGGTTGCCGCCGGCTTTCAGGAGCTCTTCAATTTTTTCGCTGTATTCGTCGAGGGAGGTTACATACGCGCGCTCGTCATCTTTTTTGCAGTGAAAATTGCAAAACTGGCACCCCGAAATGCAGATGTTGGTGATGTTCACGTTCCGGTCGATGATCCAGCCCACTTTATTTCCGGGGACCTGTTTTTGCCGGCATTCGTGGGCAGCCGCCATCAATTCGGCTGTCGGAACGGATTCATAGATGGTCAACCCTTCGTCGACAGAGAGCGGCTCGAGCCGCAGCGCTTTATGCAGGATGGAATCCAGGTTCATGTTCGTCTCTTTAATAGTTCATCTCCGTAACAGTTTAACCGTTCTGCCCCGGAAATGTTGATTGAATTTTTTGTTGTACGGTTGGCCGTTGCCCGGGTGAGCCATCGCATCGGCAGAATGGAAACAGCCGTGCCCCTCATGCAACACGATGGGTGTGGCTGCTCGCAGAATTTTCAAAAATAGCGGTTATTTCTGAAATGCAGACATCAAAAAAAACAGCCGCCCTATCCGGAACGGCTGTTTCATGATTACAAAGTAAATGAAAACCTTGTTCTTGCTATTGTTATGATTTTATATGAAAAGCAGGTAGATGGCGAAGCAGGCCAGCACCAGCAGCAGCGAAAGCACCCTGAAGTTTTTGTACCAAACCACTCCGCGCAGCTCTTCGCTCTCCTCCTTCCAGATTTTTGTACTCCAGGTGTTGTTGTTTACCTTTTCCGGATCGGGCAGGTGGGTTTTCAGGCTTACCAGCACGTTGACCAGCATGCTCAGCACCATAATAACCGGAGCCATCAGCAGGAAGTGGACCGGGATGGTTATTCCGATCAGGTATTTGGCCGCCATCAGCAGGAAAGCGATGAATAAGCCGGAGATCAACCCCCAGAAAGCGCCGCTTTCATTCGACCGTTTCCAGAAGAGGCCGAGAAAGAAGGTCCCCACAATCGGGGGAGCCAGGTAAGAGACGATCTCCTGGTAATAAGCCACCAGCGAATCGAATTTCTGAATAAAGGGCGCCCATAAGATGGCAATGATCAAAACAACCAGGGAGGTGATCTGTCCGACCCGGACCAGCTTTTTGCTGCTGGCCTTGGGATTAAACCGCTGGTAAAAGTCCATGGTGAATAGTGTTGACGCCGAGCTGAGGGTGGCGCTCAGGGTCGAAGTCAGGGCCGAGATCATGGTCGCCAGGATCAGTCCGATGAACCCCACCGGCAACAGCCGGACGATGAGGCGGGGATAGACCTGGTCAGTGTTGATGCCGTACGCTGATTTCAGGGTGGAACCACTGATCAGTTCGTGGGGCAGGTTTTCCACACCGAAGAGGTTGAGCCCGCGGCCAATCAATCCCGGCATGATGAAGATGAAGAGGGTGAACAGGTAGAGAAATCCAACCAGCAGCACCCCTTTGCGGCCGTGGTCGATCGATTTGGCCGACAATACCCGCTGCACCATCACCTGGTTGTTTGCCCAGAAGTAAAAGCCCAGGATCGGGATTCCCAGGAACATGCCGGGCCACGGCACCGTCGGGTCGCCCATCGGGCGGGTCAATTTGAGCCACACCCCTTCGCTGAACCGGCTGGTGAATTCGTCCCAGCCGCCAATTTCGTGGATGGCAAAAAAGTAGAGGACCGTTGACCCTACAATCAGGATAATCGACTGGACCACGTCGGCCCGGATGGCCGAAGAGAGCCCGCCAATAATGGTGTAACTGCCGGCAACAGCAGCCATGATGACGATGATCCAGAACAGTTCTGCCTCCGGAAAGATCATTTTGATGATGAGCGCGCCGGTGTAAAGTGTGGCGGCTGCATCCAGGAATACGTTGCCAAAAATGGTGATGAACGAAAAATAGGTCCGCGAGCGTTTGTCGAAACGTTTTTCGAGGAATTCGGGCATGGTGAAGATGCCCGATTTGATGTAGAACGGCAGGAAAAAGAGGGCAAAAAAGACCATCACCAGCACCGAAATCCAGTTGTAGTTGAAAACGGCGATCCCGCTGATAAATCCTTCTCCCGAATGGCCCATGAGTGTCGAGCTGGAGACGCTGGCGGCAAACAGCGACAGGCCGACCACCGGCCAGCTCATGTTCCGGCCAGCCAGAAAGTAGGAGGTGGAGTCGCTGCTTTTGCCATTTTTCAGGGCATACCAGATGATGCCCACAAAAAAGACGACCAGGATGACAATGTCAATAAAATGTAGTTCCATAGCTTAGTCGAGATTGGTGAGCAACAACAGCGACCGGGCCGGAACATCGAACGACTTTCCGTTCAGTTTTCCGGCGGTGGTTTTTGCCGGGACCGGAAATCCGTTGGCATCCACCGCCCGTTCTCCGTCGAAATAGCGGTATTCGTTCCAGTTTTTCACCTTCGGCATGCCAATTCCGTTGAGGAAAATCTCCTGCGGCTGATCGGAGTTGTTCAGCAGGGCGATCGAAACACGGTCATCCTGAAACCCGCACACTACGCGCAGCGGGCTGTCGGCCGGGACTTCCGGGGTTGCAAGGTTCATTCCCGAGGGGAAGAAGCGGCACAGCAGCGACCAGGTGTAAAACCAGGGGCGCAGGTTTTCGTCGTCGGGGTTATTACAGAGTTCGGTTCCCAGGCTGTTCCACATTCCCCAGCGTTTCAGTTTGGTTTTTTCGCCGGTGTCGCCCTGGGTGTGCATGGCATCGTCGAGGTCCCAGGCAATCGCGCCTTCCAATCCGTTGTTCATGGCCTGGATCAGCGCATCCGCCACATCCAGTCCGTAGAAGAAGTCGTACACAAACATGTTGGAGTCATCTTCGCTGGCGTTGGGATCGGCTTCGGCCAGCGCGCGGTTTTTGTGGTAGAGCTCGCCGGAATATTTCAGTCCGAGTTCTCCCAGGATCAGCTTTTTGCCGGTCGTTTTTACTTTTTGGCTGATCTCGCCATAATATTGGCCAAACTGGCCCGAGCGGACAAACTCGCCATCGGGATAGGCATGGACATCGTAAGCGCCGATCACCGGATCGAGCTGGGCGATGGTTTCGTCAACCCACTGCAGCCCAGTGTAGGGCGATTGCGGGTTGTCGTAGCTGACCACCGCATCGGGGCCGGCAATGGTGAGCTGTTCCTGCAGGCCGATCTGGCGGATCGAGTCGTGCAGCATCAGCACCCCTTTTTTCCACTGCTCCCAGTCGCCGTTGGTCGAGGCCCAGTCGCCGTTGGGCTCATTCACCAGGTTGTAGTACCGGATGCAGGTGTATCCTTTCTGGTTGATCAGGAAGTCGAGGTAGCGGGTGATGAGGTGGATCCAGCGCGGATCGTCGGCCCGGTCAAGATTTCCGGGTTCGTTCCAGAATCCGGGGGCGCCCCACTCGCCAAAAATGACCACGATATTGTTTTTCTGGCAATAGTCCAGTACGTTGAACAGCGCTTTTACCTCGTCGGTTTCAAAATCGACAAGGGGGTTCCCGTCCTGGTCGACGCCTTTGAAATAGCGCCATCCGGCCTGGTCCATCACCCGGATAATTCCGGGTTTGATGAAGTCGAGCCGCTGGTAAACCCGTTCCCATTTTTCGGGCGTCATCAGCGCTCCCCACTCGGCATCGGGCGTGTCGGCATGCGGATAGGCCGACCATTGTACGCCGTTGGCAATGATGCCGGTGTTTGCCGGCTTGTTGAAATCGAGCCGGATCTCTTTTCCCTGGCGGCTGTTTTGGCAGCTCGCGATTCCGAGTGCCAACGCCAGGATCATGATTGGTTTACACATCTCTCTTGGTTTTTAGATAATCAAGCAGTTCGGTTACCGAACAGGTCGCCAGCCCGACATATTTATCGGCGGCGCCATAATAAACAAATAACGTATCATCAACGATTACATTACCTGTGGGGAAGACACACCCTTTATAAAAACCGTCGATTTCGTAATCGAATTCGGGCTCAAGGATGTAGTCGGCAGAGCGGGCAATTATTTTGGTCGGATCTTCCAGGTCGAGCAGGGCTACTCCAACCCGGTAATATCCTTTTCCGCCGTTTTCCACTCCGTGATAGATGAGCAGCCAGCCATCCCGGGTGCGCAGCGGAGGCGTGCTGCCGCCGATTTTTTCTTCCCAGCTTCCGGCTCTGCCCTGCAGCAGCAGATGGCTCTTTTCGTTCCACACCATCAGGTCGGACGAGAAGGTGATCCAGATTGCCGGATGTTCGCAGCCATAGCCGTCGCCGACCCACTGTTTCGGCCGGTGGAGCATGGCGAACTTACCGTTGATTTTTTCGGGGAACAAAATTACATCCCGATCGTCAAGATTGGATTGGGTCATTCGGCCCAACCGGCGCCAGGTTTTAAAATCTTTGGTAAGCGCCAACCCCGAATTGGCGATATTTTCGCGGAAAACAGCCGGTGCGTCCGGTCCGGCTTCGGGCAGCCGGACCACATCGTGCGGGAAAGTCCAGTAACGTCCCGGAGGATAGGGGCGGTAGGCATAGGTGACGTAAAACTCGTCGCCAAACTTGACGATGCGGGCGTCTTCCACGCCGCCCATGTCGGGGCCGTCGCAACTGGGGCTGAAAACCGGCTGGTCGGAAACCCGCTCGAAGTGAATGCCATCTTGGCTGGTGGCCAATCCAAACCGGATGAAATGGTCTTCGTCATCTCCGGCAGCCCGGTAAAGCAGATAGAAGGTGCCGTCTTCATACCAGGCACCGGGGTTGCAAACTACCAGATTCTCCCAATCATTGGCCGGATTCGGTGACAATATCGGATTGTTTTTACATTTCGTTAGCATCATAAATTCAACTGTTTTTTTCAATTGTGGTATTGTGTTAATAATTAATACGGTATCGTTCAACCGTTTCCGGTTGAGTTGTTTTGGATGATCGGCTGGTCTTCCGTTTTCAGGGTGTTGCTTCTGCCCTGAAAGAGGAGAGCGGCAAATTTTCAGAATTGAAGATGGTACTGCAGCTGGCGTCGCCCCAGCAATAGCGCACATAACGCGGAAGCCGGACCTGGCTGCTTGAAACCTGAATGGTGCCGGCAGATATCTTGTTTACGGCTGCCGGATAAAAGGTCTCTCCGTCTGCCGAGAGTTCAAATTCGTGACGATCTCCCCGGGGGGTGAGCCCCTTGTAAACATTGGCGAAGCTAAGCACCAGCCTGTTTTGCCTCCTTTTGACGTTGGTTACTTCAGGAAATTTATGGCGGACGGCGGTTCCGTAAGTTTCCGCAAGCGCCAGGTTGGCTAACCGGAAGCCTACTTCCCGTTTTTGGGCCGGGTGGATGTTATCCGGATCGCCAATGTCCATGGTAACCACCATGCCGGTTTTCGGGACCATCTTCACCACGTTGGCCTGCGCTTCGCGGAATTCGGCAGCTTTTGTATGTTGATTACCGCCATACTGGTACGGCGCGATCTGCACATAGTAAAACGGGAACTCCCGGCCGAAAGCTTTCCGCCACGAATTGACCAGGTCGGCCATCATCTGCGGATAGGTTTTTTCTTCTCCCACGTTGCTTTCTCCCTGATACCACAGGCAGCCGCGGAGGGTGTAACCGGTCAGCGGGGCGATCATGCCGTTGTAGAGCGAGGAGGCGGTGGAAAAGAGGGGTTTCCCTTCACGGGGAAGGGGATCTGCTTCGGCCAGGTCGAATATCTTTTGAAACTGCCACTCTCCGGCCAGCGAGGTTTTGGGAGTATCTTCGCCAAAGGTGTAGTACATATTTTCGGCAGGGCCGGTTAATCCGCCTCCCCACAGAATGTTCAGCACCCGGGCTTCGAGACGGTTAATGCCCGGTTTTATCTTTTCTGCCGGAATGGTAAACTGTACCTGGGCGTAGGAGCTGGAATTGCGGATCTCTTCCCACACCAGCTCGCCGTTGAAATAGACCCGTCCGAGGTCATCCATGGTTCCCAGGCTGATTTGCAGATCGCGGCCGGGAGCAGGCGGGGCGAGATCAATCTCCCTGCTCAGCAACACCTCGCCCATCTGGTTTCCCATCGGCGATTTTTCGAAGTTGACGGGCAGTGTAATTGGCAAAACCTTCTCTTTTCCGTTCCGGCTGCTTTTTTGTTCTGCCCGGGCAATCCAGTCTGACATCGCCGTTTGATATTCAGCCGGCGTTTGGAGGGACGCTTTCTGTTCGGCCTCGCGCTCTTTTTTTACGGAGTGGTACCGGCTTTCGGCATCGATGATTTCCGACGGGATCCAGCTTTGAACCGGAGAGCCGCCGTAGGACGAAACAATCAGCCCAACCGGGAGCTGTAGTTCGGCGGTGAGCTTTTTCCCGAAGAAATAGGCCACTGCCGACAGCCATTTCACCTCGTTGGGCGTGCAGATCCGCCAGTTGTGCGAAAGCACGTCGGTTTGCGGGGTAAAACTTTCCCTGCGCTGGATGTTGACAAACCGGATGTGCGGGTTGTCGGCCCGGGCGATCTCTTCTTCCGATCCTTCCACCAGCAGGTTCCACTCGGGACGGTCCATCAGGATCATCTCCATGTTGCTTTGTCCCGAACAGAGCCACACTTCGCCAATGAGCACATTCGACAGCGTGGTGGTGCGGCCTTTTGAATCGGTTAGCGAAACCGAACAGGGCTGCAAGCTGCCGTGTGGGGTTTTTACCGAAACGGCCCAGTGTCCGTCGGCCTTTGCCTGAACCGGCAACGCCACATCGAGCCACGAACAGCGGAGCAACAGCTGCTCGTCAGGTTGGGCAAATCCCCACAGATTTACTTCTGTTTGTTGCTGCAAAACCATGTTGTCGGAAAAAATGGATGCAAAACGGGCATCCTCCTGGGCACCGGCAATCCAGGCTGGCCAAACAAACAGCAGGGCAAGTAACCATCTCATCATCTCAATCCATATTTGTTATCAGGCAGAACGACTGCCCCGGAATATCCAGTTGTTTCAGTTTGTTTTCCTGTAAATCAATTGTTTCATTCGTTGTTACGGGTTGGGCAAATCCGTTGGTATCGGTTGCCCCGGTAAAAGCTGCCCCTTTTCCCGACTGGTAACGGTAGGTCCTGGCATTTGCAAGGGCGGTTCCGTTTTCCATCCGCAGGTTGACCGAGTAGCTGACCGTGTGCGAATTGACGATGGCAATGGTGTATTTTCCGTCTTTTTCGCCGGCAATGGCACGCAGTCCGACCTTATCGGGAAGGGCCACCTGTCGTATTTTTGTTCCTTCGGGGAAGTAACGGCACATCAGTGACATGGTGTAAAACCAGGGGCGGATATTTTCGTCGTTTGGATTTTCAAATTTTTCAGCGCCCAGAATGTTCCAGAACCCCCAGCGTTTCAGGGTGGTGGCGCCATTGGGGCCTTTGTTGTACATGGCATCGTCGAGGTCCCAGAGGATGACGCCGCCGTAGCCGGCGCGCATGTTCTGGATAACGGCGTCGGCCATGTCGATGCCGTAAAAGGCGTCGTAAACCGACATGTTGCTGTCGTCGGAAGCATATTTGTCGTTGGCAATCCGCTGGGCGTTTTGTTTCCCGAGCTCTGAAGAGCTGTCGTATTTAAAGCCCAGTTCGCCCATCAGCATCTCTTTGGAGGAGGGAGCCGCCTTGCGGTAGGCGGTGATCATTTTTTGGTAAGAGCCGTCGCGGACTTCGGTCTCTTTCGGATAGGTGTGGATATCGTAAGCGCCGATTTTGTTGTCCAGTTCAGCGGCCGTGTTGCTCACCCAGTGGACCAGGTCGGTGCCCCAGACCGCCACATCGGGACCGATCAGCTTCACTTTGGAGGCGATCCCTTTTTCGGTCAGTTTGTGGTGAAACTGTTCGATCAGCTGTTTCCACAACGGGTAGTTTCCGTTGATGGACGACCAGTTGCCGTTGGGCTCATTCACCATGTTGAAATATTTAATACAGGAATATCCTTTGACATTGATCAGCCATTCGATGAAGCTGGCCGAGTTTTCAAGCCACTCCTGGTCGATACCGGTTCCACCCTGGTGTCCCCATTCGCCAAACATGACGGCAATCTCTTCCTGCTGGCAGAAGTCGAGGATTTTCAGTAAAACCGGTTCACTTTTGGCAGGATCGAACTGGCCATTGCTGAGGTAGTTCCATCCGGCCGAAACCATAATGCGGACCAGCGGCGGACGCATGAACCGCACCCGCAGAAAGAGTTTGTCCCAGTCGCTTGGCGACAGGGTGGGAGAGCCGGTCCATATCTGCAGGAGGTCGTAACCGCCCCATTGTACCCCGTTGCCGGTAAAGGCGGGGTTCACAATTTCTGTTTTGACAACCAGGTCGTTTCGTGGATCAACGGGCGGAAGCTCCGGTTCGTTGTTCTCGCCGCACGAGGTGCCCGACAAAAAAATAACTGCCAGCAGGAGCAGACATTTCAGATCAAATATTTTACTCATCAGAAGGTTGTTAAAAAACAGTGTTCCAAATTAAATGTGATTCAGAAAGAATAAAGCTATCCCAAAAGTTCCCGGCCGGTTGCTCCGGTTCAACTCTCCCGGAGAACGGGCCGGTGAATGATGCAACCTTTGGGATAGCTTCCTGTCAGCGCTTACTTATTGACGTTTTTGAATGTCAACCCAGTATTTCCGCGGACGTTTTACGAACTTGTCAAAGTCACTGTAAATACTACTCCAGTCGTCCACTCCGTTCAGGCTGAACGAAAAGGCGTGAGTTGTCAGCGTCCGGCTGATGCCATAGCCCAGGTCGTATTTTCCGGGAGCGTCGAAAGAACCTGTTTTGACCGTTCCGTTGGGGAAGGTAAAGGTTACGGTCCCGTTGGCATAATTGCGGGTCCAGGTGCCTTCGCCCTTCGGAAGGGTCCGGTAGAAATTGTTCACGTCTACGTTGGGCGTTTTCCCGACGAAGAGGAAGTTGGCATACTGTCCGTCGGCGCCGGCGTGGTTAACCACCTTTCCGTAGGTGTTTCCTTCGGCGGTAATTCCGTCCATGGTGAAGGTCAGGAAGTTGTCCTGCTCTTTGTCCGGGCCTTCGGCAGCGGGCCAGCACCAGGGTTTGTCGCTCATTTTCATCACGGCAGCGCCCCCGTATTCCGGGCCGGTGCCCCCGAACATCCACAGGGCGGTGATATCCCAGGTTCCCAGCAGGGTTTCGGTAAACGGGTTGAGTTTGATCACCCAGTCGAGCGGTTCGCCGTTGGCCGGTGTAACGGTGATGGTAGCTGTTTTTGAATCATTTTCAAAATTCAGGGTCTCGCCGTTTATTACCGATGCCTTGGCCCCGTAAGAGATTTCGATATCGCTGATTTTTATGGCGCTGAAATCTGCACTGTTGCTGGTGTTGTAAGTAAAGCTGATGGTGGCCTCCTCGCCGTTGCGGGTGATGGCCGCTTTTCCAACCTGTCCTTCAAAGGCGATGTTCAGGATGTTACGCTCCTTGTTCCATCCGCCGTCAGTAATTTCTGACATGGGATCCTTGATACAGCTGAAGAGGCTGACGCCCAGCAGTAACAGGAAGATATATTTTATTCTTTTCATATCCTTGGTGTTTTTTCGTTATCACTAATTTGACACATTTACGTTCAGGTCGACCTCCATTTGCGGGATAGGATAGAAAGCCGCCTGTGCTTCGGTGATCCCGGCAGCAATTGCGCGGGGATCCTTGTCGAGGACCATAGCTTTCCGGCGAAGGTCGTAAAGCCGTTGTCCTTCGAAAGCCAGTTCCCAGGCACGCTCCTGTACCACGGCGTCGCGGAAATCAGCCACTGGTAAGCCCGGGGCCAAATCGCCCAAACCAGCCCGGTTCCGGATTTTGTTGACCCATTCGTACCCTTCGGCAGACGGCCCGGCGGCTTCGGCATAAATCAGCGCTACTTCCGAGAAACGGATCAGGTAAGGTTTGGCGCTCGATTTCTGCCCGATAAATTGCGGGTCGACATATTTCCGGGTGAACGGATATTTGACTTTTCCGCCCAGGCTTCCGACCACATCACCGTTTGCATTGTACACTTGGGTGGTCAGCAGGTCGTTTTTGCGCTTGTCGGTTTCGGCAAATGTGTTGTAAAAGGCGGTCGTTGCCTGGAACACTTCCCAGCCGTTGGTGGCATAGGTGAAGGAGTTGTCCGGGTTTTTGATGTAGAAGGGAACCCCGTCCACCCAGGGATGGAACATCATCCCGATTTTCGAGTAGTTTCCTTCGTTGAGGCCGGTGCGGTCGCCCGACATGATGAAGATATGCTCCGGACCGTTGGGCGCATCGACGTCATAGATGTGCAAAAGGTTGTTGTCGAGGGCATAATGGCTCTGGTCATACAGGACTTTGCGCGACCAGGCTGCTGCCTCTTCGTACATTTTGTCCACTGCGGCTGTCATTTCGGTGTATTGGGGTACTCCGCTCTCTTTGGAAGAGGCGATGGTCAGGTGCACTTTTGCCAGCAGGGCCTGTGCGGCAACTTTGTCGGCGCGGCCTACCCGCTGGTTGATCTCCAGCAGATTTTCCGCTTCTTTCAGGTCGGCAATGATAAAGTCGTACAGTTCGTCCAGGTTTTTCGCCATGTGGGGCGAAGTCTGGGAAATACTCTTCACCATGTTTTTCTGGATCGGAACCAGTCCAAACACCCTGGCCAGGTTGAAATAGTTGTAAGCCCTCAGGAAATAGGCTTCTCCCAGCAGGCGGTTTTTGATGCTTGCGTCGAAGTTGCTGTTGACCACATTGTCGATCACGGCATTGGAGCGGTTGATGGCAATGTAGCAGTATTTAAAGAAATAGGTCAACGTTTCGTTGCTGGCATCGGCCGTCCAGTTGTTGAGCTGTTGTGAGCCGTAGCCTTCATCGGCTTTTACATCGCAGATTTCAGAGGCGAGTTCGCCGATGTAGAAGATTCCGCGCGAATATTCAATAAACGTCAGGGCGTTGTAGGCAAACATCAGCGAGGCTTCGGCATCCTGCGGAGTTTTGTAGAAATTATCTTCGGAATAGAACCCGTAAGGCTCCTCGGTCAGGTCGCAGGAGGTGACCAGGATGCCCAATATCATAAATAGGGATAATATTTTTGTCTTCATAATGCAGTTTTTTTAAAAAGTGATGTCAAGTCCAAATGTCCATTTCCGTAACCGGGGATATCCGCCCCAGTAAATGCCATCGGTTCCTACTTCCGGATCATATCCTTTGAATTTGGTGAACGTGTAAAGGTTGGCGGCGTCCACGTACAGCCGGACGTTGGAGAGCCAGTTCAGGTTTTTCGCACGGTAGTTGTACCCGAAGGTGACATTTTGTACCCGAACGAACGATCCGTCTTTGACATACCAGTCGGAGAGGTAGTAGGTCCGGTCCTGGCGCAGGCTCGGATAGTTATTGGTGGGGTTGTCCTGGGTCCAGCGCAGCGGCATGGTGTTGGGCTGCCCGCCCCACATGTTTTGGTAGAGGATGTCGTTTCCGAAAACGCCGTTGAAGAAGACCTGCAGGTCGAAATTTTTGTATTCGGCATTCAGAGACAAGCTGGCGGTGAAGTCGGGATTCGGATCGCCGATAATGGTGCGGTCTTTGTCGCTGATTGCCCCGTCTCCGCTTAAATCGAGATATTTAAATTCGCCGGCTTTGGCCATTGCTCCGGTTAATCCGGCCGCCAGGCCTTCCTCTTCCGACTGGATGATCCCGTCTACCTTGTATCCGTAGAAAACATTGACCGGCTGACCAATTGCCAGGATGTTGGGGTTCTGCCGGAAGTTGGACAACGAAGTTCCCCAAAATTCATATTTCATTCCGGTCAGGTAATCGGTGTTCAACCCCGAAGTGATCTCATTTCCGAGGCTCACCACTTTGTTTTTGTTTTTCGAGAAGATCAGCGAAGCCGAAAGGTTGAAATCTTTTTTGCGGATCACGTCGCCGTCAACCGACAGCTCGAAACCTTTGTTCTGGATTTCGCCGTCGTTTACCCACATGCGGTTATATCCTGAAGAGAGGGACAAAATTCTTTCGCGGAGCAGGTCGGAGGTATTTTTTACATAGTAGTCGAACACAACCCGCAGGCGGCGGTCGAGGAAAGCCAGGTCAACGCCCAGGTCAGACTGGGTGGTGGTTTCCCACTTCAGGTCGACGTTCGGGATTCCTCCCCAGATTTTGAAACGGTAGCTGTCGCCTTCATACCCCACGATGTAGCCG
Source organism: Prolixibacteraceae bacterium (assembly GCA_029975525.1). Classification (GTDB taxonomy): domain Bacteria; phylum Bacteroidota; class Bacteroidia; order Bacteroidales; family Prolixibacteraceae; genus UBA1413. Next base: position 13,672 of record JARKOX010000179.1, read on the forward strand.
GGTCCGATGGCGGTATTCCATTTTCCGTTGTCGTAATACTGTTCCACTCCGTAGCGGCTCAGCGTCTGGTAGGGCGAAATTCCCTGGTTTCCGGAGATCCCGTAGCTCAGACGGAATTTCAGCTCGTCGAAGATGCCCAGCGATTTGACAAATGATTCGTTGTGTGCTTTCCAACTGAAGGCTCCCGATGGGAAATAAGCCCATTTGTTGTTGGCCCCGAATTTTGAGGAGCCGTCGGCACGCATGGTTGCCGTAAACAGGTAGGTGTCGCGGAACGAGTAGTTGGCGCGCCCCATAAATGACAGCAGCTTGGTGGAAGAGTAGCCGTTGTTGTGTACGTTTTTCTCGGGGTCACCCGATCCCATATTTTCGTTGCCGGTTGCTTCGTTTACAAAGTTGTAAGACGAAAGGCTGGAGCTGCGGCTTAAACTCGATTCGAAGGAGTGGCCCAGCATGGCGTTTACCTTGTGCTGTTCCGCAAATGTTTTGTCGAAAGTCAGGTAGGTTTCCGACACCAGGTTCTGTCCCATCCAGTTGCTCAGATGAGCCGCGCCGTTGTTGAAGTCGCCGGCTTCGGTATATACTTTGGGATAATACTGGTCGGAGATCGAACTGCCGTATTTGTAGTTCACCTGCGATTTCAGGTTCAGGTAATCGGTAACCTGGAAGTCGACCAGCCAGGAGGAGATGTAATCCAGTCCGTTGTTTTTGTTGGTTACGTGGTTGGTCAGGGCCAGCGGGTGGCTGTAGTCATTTTTTCCGGCCAGGAAATAGGTCCCGTCTTCGTTGTACACGGGCCAGAGCGGATTCCGGTAGTAAGCCAGTCCGCCGTTGTTGTTCCGGAAGTTTTTCGAGAAGAGGTTCGAGGTGCGGATGGTCAGGTTGTCGAATATTTTGTGATCAACCGCTAGTTTAACGATCCCTTTCTGGTAATCGTCCCTGATGAATACCCCATCTTCGTCGAAGTAGTTTACACTCAGGTTGAAAGAGGTTTGCTGGTTGGCGCTGTTTACCGTGACAGTGGTGTTGTTCAGCACCGGGACATCGCGGAAGACCACCTCGTCCCACCTGGTGAAGTGAGGCCATTCTCCGTTTTGCAGCTCTTTGATGGAAGGATAATAAACCCCGTTTGAGTTGATTTCGCCGATGAACAGCGGAGGAAGATTGGCGTTGATGCGGTCTTCGTTGTTCAGTTGCGCCATCAGCACCGGGTCGTTCCAGAGTGCCAGTTCGGAAGAGAACTGCGACAAGGTGGTTTGCTGGCGGACATTGACGGTGGTCACTCCCTCTTTGGCTTTGTTGGTGGTGATCATGATCACCCCGTTGGCGCCTCTCGAACCGTAGATGGCCGAAGCCGACGCGTCTTTGAGTACTTCCACCGAAACAATATCGGCCGGGTTGATCTGTTTCAGGTTACCGGCTTCGCCCAGGGGAAAGCCGTCCACTACCAGCAGCGGCGAGTTGGAGCCGCGCAGCGAACTGCCGCCACGCACCCTCACCGTGGAGCCTGCTCCCGGATCCTGCGAGGAGTTGATTACCTGCAATCCGGCCGAACGGCCCTGCAGAAGCCCGTCGATGGAGTTAGCCGGCGTGTTTTTCAACGGCTCAACTTTAACGGTGGCCACCGATCCGGTCAGGTCGCTCTTTTTAACCGTTCCGTATCCCACCACCACCACTTCGTCGATGCCGAGCACCTCTTCTTCCAGGGTGACATTCAGCACCGTCCTTCCGTTAACTTTAATTTCATTGACTTTGTATCCCACGAAGGAGAAGGTCAGTACCGGGTCGGCGGTGGTTGCTTCCAGTTTGTACTCCCCCGACGTGTTGGTAACCGTTCCGTTCAGGGTGCCTTTTTCAATGATGCTGACACCGGGCAGCAATTCGCCCTTATTGGTTTTTACCGTCCCGCTGATCCTGAGGGATTGCGCAGATAACGGCAACGAAGCCAAGTAAAACAAGATTGCAGATAGAGACAATCTTAATAGCCAATTTCTCTTTTTCATAGACACTATTTGTTAGTTTTAAATGTTTGGACAAAGTTAATCATGCAGGCAGGGGCAAAACTTGCCGTTAATGCTGAAAGCTTGTATTTTTATGAATTAATGTTGCTGTTTTGTACTTGTTTAGATCTTGTTATTTATGTAAAGGGCATCTCGTTAGTGGTTTATAATTTCAGGTTGGGTGATGAAACAATGAATAATTACTGGTACTTTTGCGTGACTTTATTTTTTTGTATGCTGCATGCCCTATGAATAAACGGATTGTTCGCGAAATTACGCCGATTACCAAGGACGATTTTTTTATTGTCCTGAATCACTTCAATGCCAAGTTTGATTTTCCGGTACATTACCATCCCGAATATGAGCTGAACCTGGTTCTCTACTCTTCGGGGAAACGTATTGTGGGAGATTCGATCAAAAATTACCAGAACACCGATCTGGTGCTGGTCGGTCCCAATACGCCGCATGCCTGGACCGGCGAGCAGGAGGGCGGGGTGCGGGTTATCACCATCCAGTTTCAGTCTGATCTGCTGGGCGAGCACATTTTGTCGCGCAAACTGACCTTGCCGATCAAAGAGCTGCTCGAAAGATCAAAAGCCGGCGTCCTGTTTTCAGAAGAAACCACGGCGGTCATGGCCGACCGCATCCTGAAGCTGACCCAGACCCGCGGGTTCGACTCCCTGCTCGACTTCCTTTCCATTCTCTACGACCTCTCCATCTCGCGAAATCAGCTGAACCTCTCCTCCCTCTCGTATGTCGGACAGTTCGACACCTCCAAAAGCCGCCGGATCAAAATGGTCAACCACTACCTATACGAAAACTTCAGCAATCCGGTCAGGATTGAGGATGTGGCCCGGCTGGTCAACATGTCGCCTTCGGCTTTCAGCCATTTTTTCAAAAAGAGGACCCAGCGCTCGTTCACCGATTATCTGACGGAGCTGCGGATCGGCCATGCCGCCCGGCTGCTCATCGAAACGGAAAAAAACATTTCGGAAATCTGTTTTGAAAGCGGGTTTAATAATATTTCTAACTTTAATCGCTCTTTCAAAATGCAGAAAGGCTGCACGCCAAGCGAGTTCAGGTCGCAGCAGACCCTCATAACCAAATTCTGAACCGGCAAACCGGGACAGCTGTTTGAAGAGCAGGAGTATCCGGAAGCTGCAGCCGGCAGGCTATCCGGAATTCAGCCGGCAAAAAGGGAGGCTGGCAAAGTTGTTTTTAACTCCCGGGAAACGGGTTGGAAGAAAGCAGCACAAGAAAGAGCTGATTTTTGAACGGAAACATAAATGATTGGTCGTAATTAATTATTGAAGAAATGATTGTATCAAAAATTACAGATATACCTGCAAACACATCCGTGGTGGTTTTGTGTGCGGAAACCGAAAAAGCGCCGTTTTTTCTGAAGCCGGAAGAGTCGGAGCAGATCCGGAAAAAATTTGAAAAAGGAAATACCTGCCTGCTGCAGCGGCTGCCCCATTTTATCTTTTGGGCGAAACCCGCGGAAGAGAAACGGCCCGAAACCGCGCTCGAAAAGATGCGCCGGGCCGGCGCCGACTGGATGGAAACCGTTAAACAGGAGAAAATCGACCGCCTGGTGGTGGCCGGATTTACGGGCAGTGCCCACACTCTCGCCTTCCTCGAAGGTTTTTTGCTGGGAGGATACACCTTTCCAAAATACCGGAAAGAGAAGGACGATTTTTTGCCTGCCGAAGTTTGGGTGCTCGATTCGCAGGTAACCACCGGGATGCTGGATGAACTGACCGTGGTAACCGAAGCTGTTTGCTGGGCCCGCGACCTGGTGAACGAACCGCTTTCGCACCTCACGGCCCTGCAGTTGGCCGAAGAGTTCAGCCGCCAGGGCGAAACGGCCGGGTTTGGCGTTGAGATATTCCACAAACAGAAGATTCAGTCTCTGAAAATGGGCGGGTTGCTGGCGGTAAACCGTGGCAGCATCGATCCGCCAACGTTTACCGTGATGGAGTGGAAACCTGCCAATGCTCCGGCCATGCAGCCGGTGGTGCTGGTCGGGAAGGGGATTGTGTACGACACCGGCGGACTGAGCCTGAAACCCACACCCAAGTCGATGGATTACATGAAGTCGGACATGGCCGGAGCTGCAGTTGTTGGCGCGGTCATTGGCGCGGCGGCCCGCATGAAACTCCCGCTTCACCTGGTGGGGCTGGTTCCGGCTACCGACAACCGCCCCGACGGGAATGCGCTCACCCCGGGCGATGTGATTACCATGTACGACGGCACCACCGTGGAGGTGCTCAATACCGATGCCGAGGGAAGGCTCATCCTGGCCGATGCGTTGAGTTACGCCAAAAAATTCAACCCCCGCCTGGTGATCGATGTGGCCACACTCACCGGATCGGCCGCCATGATCTCGTCGAGCCACGGGCTGGTGGCCATGGGAAACAGTCCGCACTACCTCGGGCTGATGCAGCAATCGGGCTGGGAGGTGTACGAGCGGGTGGTGGAGTTGCCCCTTTGGGAGGAGTTTGCCAATCCGCTCAAATCGGATATTGCCGACCTGACCAACCTGGGCAGCCGGGAAGGACAAACGACCATCGCCGGAAAATTCCTCGAACATTTTACTGCCTACGACTGGATCCACCTGGATATTGCCGGGAATGCCTTCCTCTTCGAAAAAGACGGGTACCGTCCCAAAGGCGGTTCGGG